>JANNWD010000388.1:0-2230 GCA_031408315.1 Bacteroidota bacterium | reverse complement strand
GCAATAAAAATAGAGAAGCATTAGGTACTCAAGTTAAGCAAGATTTAGCTCTAATTGGCATCGATGTAGACTTTACACCGATCGCGTTCAGCCTACTAATTGATAAAGTTGATAATTCGCTCCAATGGGATAGCTTGATCCTTGGTTTTACAGGCGGAGTCGAACCAAATGATGGTGCCAATTTTTGGTCTGTAGATGGTGGTTCCCATCTGTTTAATCTCAAACCTCAAAAAGGTAAGCCACAACTGATCGATCGCAAAGTTGCTGACTGGGAACAAAAAATTGACAATCTCTATATTCAAGCTGCCCAAGAATTAAATGAAGGTAAGCGTCGTGATATCTACATCGAAACTCAGAAAATCACTCAGGAGCAGTTACCATGTATTTATTTGGTCAATGCTCTCTCCTTTTCTGCGATCAAAAATCGCGTTAAAGGGATTGATTATTCTCCAATTAGTGGGCCATTCTGGAATCTTCATGAGCTAAAAATCAGTGCAGAGTGATTGGATTTAGTATCTACTTACTTGTGCTCGATCGTCTTGTTGAGGAAATTAGCCCATTCAGATGCCATCAGAATTTCTGTAAACGGAATATTAGTCAGATCTTCGGTATCTATAAACTGAAACTGAAGATTAATTTTCTTGCCACTAACTGGTAGCTGATTCACATCAATTAGTTTATTATCAATAACTAATTGAACTTGGTTGACTCGATCGAGATTGAATGTTTGGACATCTTGAACCTCTTTTTTGTTCGGCTTACCCCAACTGAGCTGCCGATCCTTGATGCCGATCACAGAATAAATGTCATACTTGTATCGATCGAATCCCACCGCCCACCGTTTATATGTTTCCAGCTTCTGATACTCAGTGGCACCCGCTCTTGCTAACCAAATAAATGCTCCAAGTAATGGGAGCCACATCAAACCACGTTCCATAAGTATCAGAGAGTAGGGGGTAGAGGGTAGAGAGTAGATGGTCGGGAGTAGGCTAGTTATGCTAAAAGCAGTATCCTATTAATATAACGTTATGTAAATTTTCATGAAATGTATTATCCACCGTCGTGCTGAGTTTTCGGCTAGCCATCGCTATTGGTTGCCAGAATTGAGCGAAGCGGAAAACCAAGCTGCATTCGGCTTGTGTGCCCAGCCCAAGGGACATGGACACAACTATGTCCTGTATATCTCACTTTATGGCGATATCGATGACTATGGAATGGTGCTAAACCTTTCCGATGTTAAACACGTCATCAAAAAAGAAGTTACGGGACAATTGGATTACAGCTTCCTCAACGATGTGTGGTCAGAATTTCAGACAACTCTACCCACGACAGAAAATATTGCGAGAATCATTTGGCAAAAACTAGCCCCACATTTTCCCCTCGTCCGCATTCAGTTATTTGAACATCCCAAACTCTCCGCAGAATATACAGGTAAAGATATGGAAGCTTCACTCACCATCGGCACTCACTTTAGCGCGGCTCACCGATTAGCATTGGATAGCCTCACCCTCGAACAAAACAGTGAGATCTATGGCAAATGTGCGCGAGTCAATGGACACGGACACAACTATCACCTCGAAGTCACCGTCACGGGCGAAATCGATGCTCGCACAGGGATGATCATCGATTTGGTCAAACTCCACCAATTGGTCGATGAATACGCCGTGCAGCCCCTAGATCACACCTTCTTGAACAAAGACATCCCCCACTTCGCCAAAGTCGTTCCTACGGCTGAAAACATCGCTGTCTATATCGGACACCTAATTGAGCGACAAATTCGAGATCTCGGCGCACAGCTACACCGGATCAAGCTGATTGAGAGTCCAAATAACTCCTGTGAACTACTGTGGAGCCAAGATTTCACCAATTTGGCAACTCGTCAATTAGCTGAAGTGGGGAGTAGAGGGTAGAGGGTGGAGGGTAGAGGGTAGAGGGTAGAGAGTAAAGAGATTAGGAATAGGGCTGTAGGGAATAAGTTGTAGAGATTAAAGCTTGATTCTAGACTCTTCCACCCTCTACTCTCTACCCTCCACCCCCTAAAAACTATTGCGATAAGTAACAATCTCTCCAATCAATTGGGTCGATCGAGTGTGGGGCAATGCTCGGCTATAATTAGTCGATAAGTGTAGTTATATGGCGCAAATCGTCTGTTGTAGCTGGTGTCGATCGGATCGGTGGTAATGTTAGTAGCCAAATTATGGGTAATTATTTTACACTTGGATTGGTTTCA
>JANNWD010000387.1:0-2601 GCA_031408315.1 Bacteroidota bacterium | reverse complement strand
GGTAGGCTACGCCAACGAGCACTGCTCTAAGCAACTCACACTGAGACGAATGGTGGAATTGTAGGATCGATTGTCGATATCCCTATATTACTGTTAGGAAAGATCGAAAATGCAAATCGGATTTATTGGACTTGGGCGGATGGGCGCGAACATGGTACGGCGATTGCTGCATCACGGACAGGAGTGCCTGGTGTACAACCGCTCGCCTGATAAAGTGAACCAACTGACCGCAGAGGGCGCAACTGGCGTTTCGAGCTTGGACGAACTCGTCGATCGACTCAGCCTGCCGCGAGCCATCTGGCTGATGGTTCCGGCTGGCGATCCCACCGAACAGATGGTCGAACAGCTCGCTCAAAAGCTAGAGCCTGGGGACATTTTGATTGATGGTGGTAATTCTTACTACGTTGACGATCTGCGGCGTGCTCAAGCAGTTGCCGATCGCGGAATCCACTATCTGGATGTGGGCACCAGTGGCGGGGTGTGGGGACTAGAGCGCGGCTACTGCATGACGATCGGCGGGGCAGAGGCGGCTGTCAAACACCTCGATCCTGTCTTTAAAGCACTCGCTCCAGGAGTAGGCACGATCGATCGCACGCCGGGACGCGATAAAGTAGGCGGCACGCCGGAAGAAGGCTATCTTCACTGTGGCACCAGCGGCGCGGGGCACTTTGTCAAAATGGTACATAACGGCATCGAGTATGGCATGATGGCGGCCTATGCCGAGGGACTCAATATTCTGCATCAGGCAAATGTGGGGAAGCGATCGCATGAGTTTAATGCTGAAACCGCACCGATGCGCGACCCAGAACACTATCAGTATGACTTTAACCTGCCAGATATTACCGAAGTGTGGCGACGGGGCAGTGTGATTTCATCGTGGCTATTAGATCTAATGGCGATCGCTGTGTGAGTTTTGCCGCCTGGATCTAGGCGAACCCGACTTCGATTCAGCCAACTAATTTGGAGCGTTAAACTTTGAATGAGACTCGATATCCGACGGTGATTCTAGGTGGCGGCTTCGTCGGATTGTTTGCCGCCCTGCATCTACATCATCAACGCTATTCAGTGCCGACGCTGTTAATCGATCTAGAATGGAATTTTACCTTCAAACCGCTACTATATGAATTCCTCAGCGGCGAAATGAACGATCGACTGATTCGGCTGCGTTACGATGACTTGCTCAAGCACACGGGAATTGCCTTTGTTAAAGATGAAATCGTTCAAATCGATCTGCAACAGCAGCAAATTTACCTGGCATCTGGCTTGCACTATCGATATGAAAATTTAGTGCTCGCTTTGGGCAGCGTCACTAATTATCTCAATGTGCCTGGAGCACAAGATAATACCATCGCATTTCGGACGGACAGGGATGCGATGACCCTGGGACAACATTTGCGCGACCGTCTCCAGCAAGCCAGCCAAACCCAAGATCCCGACCTGCGGCGACAGATGCTCACGGTCGCAATTTTAGGCGCGGGACGTTCGGGTGTCGAACTCGCAGGCACCTTGGCGGATTTACTGCCAGAATGGTACGCGCCTTTGGGTGGAACGGTAGCAGAAATCCGCCTAGTGATCGTCCAGCGCGGGCAGGACATTCTCAAAGGCGATTCCGAACAACTGCGAACAGTAGCAGAAGTAGCATTGCAGCACCGAGCGATTCCAGTAGAATTATGCTTGGAATCAGAAGTCAAATCGGTACGTGCTGGTGAAGTCGAGCTAATCAGGCACGATCGAGTCGAAACGCTAACCGCTGGCACCATCATCTGGACGACAGGGACGACTCCCCATCCCTTAATTAAAACATTACCGATTCCCAACGAGCATCGCGATCGTGCCGCTCGACTACACGTTACTCCGACGCTACAGCTTCCCGATTTTCCCAATGTGTTTGCAGCAGGCGATTGTGTCACCAATCCAGAACAGCCGCTGCCAGCCATCGCCCAAGTTGCGTACCAACAAGGAGCCGCGATTGCCCACAATCTCCAAGCCCTAGCGGAACACCGCTCGCTCGTCCCTGCCAAAGTGCAGTTACGGGGCACCTTGATGAAGCTAGGGCTTGCCGAAAGCGTGGCAGAGATCTTCGATCGCGTGGAAGTCAAGGGTAATCTCGGTCATTTGCTCAGACAAGCGACCTATATCGAAATGCTGCCTACGCCTGCCCGCAATTTTAAAGCAACGGCAGAATGGCTCTCGGATGGGGTCTTCGACCGCATCACTGGAACTTAATCCCAGATCGGTAGCGATCGAACTTTTGGCACCAAACAACCGATCGCAATCTCAATCCATACCCGCATTGCTCGATCGAAAGAAACTACCGCACATCATCCTGGGTTACTGAGATTCATTGTTTGAGGATGCCCTGCAACCAGCCACCACTAAAGTTAGCCATCATTAAACTAAAGTATGAAACCACCAAGCCAGGAAGTCTGATGAACTCTCTATTTGCCAAATCTACTAAACGTCACCGTCCTCGTCGCGTCCAAATTCGCGTCCGAGATGGTCGCTTTGAAATTGTCGGTCTGAACGCATGGCACTCCCATTGGCGCGATCCTTATCATTTGATTTTGACAATTCCGTGGCATGGTTTTACAGCTTTAATCG
>JANNWD010000386.1:0-17481 GCA_031408315.1 Bacteroidota bacterium | reverse complement strand
GGCGGTAGTGCAAAAGTTGCTACTAGCGATAATGATGAAGAAACAGAAACCACTAGTTTACAAGTTGGTAATATTGTACAGTTAAGCCAGGGTAAACGCCACCGCTTAATTGGCGATGAAAATAGCTGGGGAGTAGTTGCAGAAATTTGGCAACATACCGATAACGAAAACCCAAGCGATGAGGATGATATTGTGAGATTACAGGATGATTTTGGAAGATAGTTTTTTAAAAACCCTACCCTTGCAATTGATACCAACGTTTCTTTTTACTAGTGAACTTTAAAGAAGGTATTTTTTGTGTTTCTTCAAAATCATCTTCTTGCAATTCTATCCTTCTTGTAATATCAGTTAACGAGGTTAACCTTTGTATGGTATAAGGTATGGTTTCTAATCCTTTGGCAAAATTGGTAACATATAAAAAAATACCCACTACATTTCCTGCAAGTATTGCCTTACCAGAAGTTTGATAGGTTAGTAATAAACTTACTCCTAAAACAATCATCACCATCAGTTCCATAAAGCCAAAATTAAATGCTTCTTGATTACTAATTTTTATTTGCCAATTACGTAAATTATTGTAGTGATTAGTTAGTGTTTTATGATCGGCATTGGTAATAATATCTACTTGTTTTTCCAGTTCATCATTTTTCTTTTTTGTTAAATATTGCATACGTTTACCATACACTCTGCTTATTAAAACCACAGGTATTAAAACAGCTAAGCACATTAAAACAACACTACTTTCGTAAAAAAATAATAAAATTAAAGAGCCAAATAAATTATATATAGCTTCAATTACGTAAACTAAATCAAACTCTAAAAAATCTACAAACTCTCTAGCCAACGTACTATGTGCACTAAGCTTGCTAACATCACTCTGAGATTTTTTACGACCTAAAAATTTTGTAACTAATGATACATATATAGCACTATATGTTCTAGTATCGTACATATGCCTAATGGTACCAATAACTAACCAAATAATATGCGATACTGATAATATAATTAATCCGTCATAGCTTCCTTTCAGTAAATCGTTAATAGCCATTCCTAAAAAAAACGGACGTAACAATAAACCCAACATTTCCAACGAAAACAAAAAATATGTAAACACCAATTGCCTGCGGTGCAAATTCATTAAACTTCTTAAAATTTGAAAACGACTCATAAAACTTTTTCTATTGGTTCATTAATTTTTTTGGTCATTCTGAGGAACGAAGAATCTAAGCATAATAAATAGATTTCAACTATCGTTAAAATGATAAATGTTAGAATTTAATAGGTTGTTAGTAAGACCGAAAGTATTAGGGTTAGTTTAATTGGTGGCTTTACTTTCTCTTTCAGTTACAGAATTGTTTTTAATTCCTGTAATTAAGCCACTACAAGTAGAACTACCACACTGGCAATTAAAAGGCTCCATAGTTTCATCTAAAAAAGATGCATAATTAAGTGTAAGTTCATCGCCTTTATTAATGGGTGTTAAGGCAATTACATTTAAACCGTTGTAGCCAGTGTTGGCATTGCAGCTATGGTTTTGTGGAGCCCACTCTGCCGGGTTATTATCCCACAGCAAATATACTTCTTTACTTAGTGGGTAAGCGTATTTTGCAAATATTAATTTTTTATTAATACTCCAGTTTTCATC
The DNA here is from genome assembly GCA_031408315.1 of Bacteroidota bacterium. Taxonomy (GTDB): domain Bacteria; phylum Bacteroidota; class Bacteroidia; order Chitinophagales; family Chitinophagaceae; genus Ferruginibacter. The sequence continues at coordinate 15,836 of JANNWD010000386.1, read as the reverse complement.
TACAAATCGTTTGGTAACAATGCGTTGTGCCATTTCTTCCCCTTTAAAAACAACTTCGCCAAGGGCTATGTTTTGGCTGGCATAAATGCCGTATCCGGCAATTGCATTACCTTTTATGGCGTATTTTTTTTGTTTTTGGCTGTGCCTAAATATGCCCTCATTTATAATGTGTTGCAAAAATTTTGTCTGTCCAAAACCATCATATTTTAAAATATAATCTGCACTTCCCTCATACCCATCTTTATAAAAAACTGAGCAAGTAAAATTTATTTCTAAAAAAAAGATTTCATTTTTATCGTTTACTCTAAAATCTAATCGACCATACCCTACACCTCCAAAGCTTTTAAAAATTTGCGTAGCTGCTAGTTTTAATTCGGTTTCTAATTTTTCATCGCTGCAGGGTATGTTTGCATTTGGATGTAGCTCACTTGTTTTTAATGCATAGGTTTTAAATTTATTTCCTTCGAGAAAGATATATTCTATTGGTTTAAAAACAGTAACAGTTTTTCCATCATCATTAGCAGCAAGCATTACTGTAAATTCTCTTCCATCAATATATTCCTCTACCAAAAGCGGTGCATATTCATCAATAATTAATGAAACCTTTGTTTTTAATTCATCTAAATTATTTACCAAACTTTTATCATCTACCCCCAAGCTATCGCCAGCTTTTGCTGGCTTTACAAATAAAGGATAACGCAAATTCTTACACTCTTTCTCCACATCAACATCATTATTTATTAAAACATAATTTGGTGTTTTTACGCCCTCGGTAAATGCTACATATTTCATTAATTCTTTTGATGGATCGTACAACAAACTAGTTGGTCCTGTAAAAGGCAAGTTTAATAATTCTAACGAATAAATTACATCAATGCTTGGCACCTCCCATTCCAAATAACCCTCACACAGATTTACATAGATGTCGAACTTTTGTTTGCTTAATTCCTTTAGTTGTTTGTAAGTAGTAAGTTTATTTAAAAATACATGAGTAAAAGTTGCATTAGGCATTAAGTGGCTCAAATCTCTTGGTGGGTCGTAGTTTTGGTAATCTACAGATGATGTCGAATAGTCGGGAAGGAGAACACAAATTAATAAACCCCCTCCGCCCCCTGAAGGGGGAACTGGCGAAGATTGTTGCAAAGGTTTATTTGAATTTAAACTCATTTTTTTCTGCGATATTAGTGCAATCGGCGGAAGTATACCTCATCACCGCATCTTCCAAAATATCTTTTATCAAATTAGTAAACGTAGCTTTACTATAACGCAATATAGCACCAATGCTTGTAAAATTTTCATCTTCACTTAAGCCGCATTGTGCATTTATTTCTAGCACATACATTTTTTTTGTAGCAGCATCTTGCCGTACATCTACCCTTGTATAACTCACACCTTTACATGCTGCATAAGCATCCCAACTTATTTTTTTTATTTCTTCAATTAAGCTTTCATTTGGCAAAGCATAGTCGTAAAAATTGTCGCCGTTCGGCATTGCGTCTTCCTCATCATAAATTTCCCATAATCTATCAAAGCTTAAAAATTTTTCTTTTTCTGGTAAAGAGGAATGAAAGATACGTTCAACCGGAGTGTAAATTTTTGCAGCCGTTGGATTATTGTAACTACCGCTAATAAAAACGGTAAACTCTGGTCCTGCAATAAATTGTTCGGCTATTAATCCATCACTTGCTAAATTCCATCCTCGGTAACCTTCAAATATTTTTGTTACTTGTTCATTCAGTTCGTCAATATTTTCAACTACATTTTTTACACCAACTCCCATGCTACCACCACTTACACTTGGTTTAACAATTATAGGGGTACCTAAATTTTCAAAAATTGTTGTGGTGTTTTTTTGTGGAGATAAAATAGCGGCCCATTTTGCAGTAGCAACACCAGCTTTATCAAAAGCCTTTTTCATAGGTATTTTAGATGTGGTAATGTTGTAAAAATATTCATTAGCACCAGTAAAAATTAAATTAAGTTGCTTTAATAATTTTACAACAGAAATACCAGGTGTGCCATTTACCTCATCTCCATCGCAAATGTTTAAAACTATTGGAAAGTTTATATCAGCATTTTTTTCCTCAATAATTTTTTCAATAACTGCAACATAAGAATCCATTGTTACAGGTTGCCATTGCCAATTTAAATCAAGTTCTTTAAAGGTTTTAGTGTATTCATTTATACTTTGGCTAAAATCGTAATAGTAATCAATATTGGCATCGTTCGTTTGTAAATACGGCGCTAATACCCAAACTTTTATTTTATTTAATGGAACTGCTAAAGTTGAAAACATATAAAACTATACTGCTTGTTTTTTATTTTGCAATTGTTGTTGTATAAAATTAGTTAGTTTATAGTTATGTAAAGTAGATAAACTTAAATGCGATGCTCCATTTATTAACTGCAAACAATTTATGCTACCACAATTACAAACAAAGGGTTGTGCCATTTCCCACTCTGTACTTGGGTAAAAAAATGTAAATTCATCTCCTTCGTTTAAATCTTGCAAGGCAATTAACTCAAATGTTGATGTATCAAAAAATACTGTTGGGCTACAACTATGGTTTATGTATTGCAAAAATTCTGGCCTTAGTGTTATATGTGTAAGCATATTTACTTGTACGGTTAAATACGTAGCATAATTTTGTGTAACACCAGCACTAAATTGGCTAATTATTTCACCTTTTTTAAACTCTTTTGTACTGTGTAAACTGTTTTGCCCGTTATTAATATCTTGCAAACGAACGGCAAATACATGATTGCTTACAACCTCTTTGTTGTGGGTAGTTTTATTAGTTTGCATTACAAATAGATTAATATAAAACTATAAAGTTTAATTGAAATAAAAATATTTTCTGCTGTAATAAAAGTATAAACATAACCAATACTAAAAATCATATTAACTTGGTGTAAATTAATAAGTGGATTAAATGGAAGATAATGTGCATAACCAAGCCAATGGCGAATTATTACTGGAATTAGTAAAAATGGAAATGCCTTTTGGAAAATACAAAGGCACTGTGCTTTGCAATATTCCTGTTTCGTATTTAGAGTGGTTTAAAAAAAAGGGTTTCCCAAAAGGAAAGTTGGGTGTATTGCTTGAAACCATGTACGAAATAAAAATCAACGGATTAGAGGGTTTGCTGCAACCCTTAAAAAAATAAGCCATTTATTTATTGTAAATTTGATATAAGCTACAAATTACTGCTATAATGAAACGAATTAAACTTATTTTATTTGCCGCTGTTTTTTGTATTGATACCAAAGCTCAGAATAAGGCAGAAACCTTACATCAATTAAATACATTGCTTGTAAATACGGTAATGGAAGATTTGTTTAGTCCGCCAGTAGGTAGCCGCATTTACATGTATCCAAATATTGCTTTTTACGAGTGTATTATTCAAAACAATAAAACATACAAAACAATATCTGGCAATGTTAATGGTCTAAATAATTTACCTTCTCCCAAAAATAATATTGATAATTATACGGCAGCTTGTATATCTTTTTCGTATGCTGCACAAGCATTTGTAGCTACCGAAAGTAAGTTTGAAAATTGGAGAAGTGAATTTATTGCTACACAAAAATCAACAATGGATAGTTTGCTTTGGCAAAATTCCCTTGCTTACGGAAAACAAATTGCAGATAGTATTATTGGGTACAGTAAAAAAGATAATTACTTAAAAAGCCGTGGTTTAATGCGGTACGTTATTACAAACAAACCTGGCGATTGGCAACCCACACCATTAGATTATGCACAAGGTTTAGAGCCGCATTGGAACACCATTAAGGCATTAACACTAATTAATCCATCGCAATTTTCGCCAAAGCAAAAATTGGTTTTTAGCAAAGCAAAAAATTCTATGTTTTATAAAACAATGATGGAAACATATAACATTGGCAAGCATTTAGATAGTGTACAAAAAAGTATTGCATTGTATTGGGATGATAATCCCAACGTATCAAAAAACATTGGGCATTTAAATTATTTTATTCATAAAATTAGCCCCGGAGGGCATTGGGTAATGATTGCTAAGCAAGCTTGTGAGCAAAAGAATATTTCGGTTACAAATGCTGCACAGGTTTATGCATTAACAACCATTGCTATTTTTGATGCGTTTATTAGTTGTTGGGATGAAAAATATAAAACCAATTTAATACGGCCCATTACCGTTATAAATAGAGATGTAGATAAAAATTGGCAGCCCTTTATTCAAACACCTTCCTTTCCAGAATTTACGAGTGGCCACTCAGTAACATCCAACGCTGCCGCAACAGTTTTAACTACATTATTAGGCGATAATTTTTCGTTTGCAGATAATACAGAAATTCCTTTTGGGCAAGGCACAAGAAATTTTTCTTCGTTTTATGCAGCAGCAGCAGAGTCATCTTTTAGTAGAGTGTACGGTGGAATACATTATCCTATCACAGCAAAAATTAGTGCAGTACAAGGCAAGCAGGTAGGAAAAAATGTGTTACAAAAATTATACATCAAGCAATAAAAATAGTTATGTATTTTAAAAAATATTTGATTACCATATTTTTTCTGTTGTTAATTTTTACAACTTTAGCACAACAAAAAAAATTTACACTTGTGCCATCTTCATTAAGCGGCGTTACTTTTCGTAATGATATTGTTGAAGATGAAAAAATGTTTTACTACATATACGAATACCTATACTTAGGTGCAGGGGTAAGCGTTGGCGATATAAATAATGATGGCTTACCAGATATTTATTTTAATAGCACCAGAGGCGAAAACAAATTGTATTTAAACCTTGGCAATTTTAAATTTAAAGATATTACATCCACCGCAGGTGTTTCAGATAATGTAGGAATAAAAACTGGGGTAAATATGGTTGATGTAAATGGCGATGGGTATTTAGATATAGTAATTTGCAAATCTGGTTATAAAGATCCTAAGCTGCGTAAAAAGATTTTATATATTAATAATAAAGATTTAACCTTTACTGATAAAGCCGCCGAATATGGCTTAGCTGATGCTAGCTATTCCATTCAATCGTATTTTTTTGATTTTGATAATGATGGTGATAAAGATGTTTACTTTGTTAATCATCCAATAGATTTTAGTAAAAGCATGCACATACCTGCCACAATGGTTAATGGTAAATTGGTTTATGTAGAAGATACCAACACAGTTTATGTAAGCGATAAATTATATGAAAATAAAAATGGAAAGTTTGTAGATGTAACAAAAAATGCAGGTTTAATTAATCATGCGTTTGGATTAAGTGCATCTATTTTCGATTTTAATAACGATAACTATTCCGATATTTTTTTAGCTAACGATTTTAATAAACCAGATGCAATTTATATCAATAATAAAAACGGCACATTTACCAATAAGCTTACAGATTATTTATCTAAAGTAAGTTTTAGTAGCATGGGCAGCGATGTTAATGATATAAATAACGATGGCCACGAAGATTTATTGGTAGTAGATATGGCCATAGAAGAACCCAAGCGGCAAAAACAATTATTTGCCGTAAATCAAAACTATGATAAGTTTAATTTGCTATTAAAGTTTAATTTATTTTATCAGTACCCACATAATATGCTGCAACTAAATAATGGCAATGGTACATTTAGTCAAATAGCCTACCACAGCGGCATTGCCGAAACAGAATGGAGTTGGGCACCATTAATTGCCGATTATGATAACGATGGATGGAAAGATATATACATTGCCAACGGTTTAAAAAAAGATATGACCGATTGGGATTATAAAGTATTTGTCTTAGACTCCATTATTAACACCATGAATAAAGGGCAAAGTGTTGATTTAAATAAATGGCTAAACAGTATTCCAGAGGTAAGGGTAAAAAATTATATGTACAAAAATACTGGTACATTAAAATTTGAAAATGCTACAGATAGTTGGATGGATGAGCCACCATCATTTAGTAGTGGTGTAGCTTATGCCGATTTAGACAACGATGGTGATTTAGATTTAATTGTAAATAATGTAGATGATGAAGCTTTTATTTTTAAAAATAATAGTGAACAAAATATAATCTCCAATTTTTTAAACTGTAAGTTTTACAAATCAAAAAACCTGTTACAAGAAATTTATGGCACTAAAATAAAATTAACCTTTGATGATGGTAAAATTCAAGTACAACATTACGATCCACAAAGAGGATTTTTAAGTACGGTAGAACATCAAGTGCATTTTGGATTAGGAGTAAATAAAAATATTTCTAAGGTAGAAGTTGAATTTCCGAGTGGCAGAAAAATTACACAAACCAATGTCGCAGCTAATCAAACAATAATTTTTTATGAAGATGATGCAATAAAAGAAATACCATCAACCTTAAAAACACCATTAATTTTTACAGATATATCTAACCAAAAAAAAATAAATTATACCCATTCCGAAAACGATTATATAGATTTTAAAAGAGAGCCCTTAATTCCTTATAAGTGCAGCCGTAAAGGCCCTTACACCACAAAGGCAGATGTAAATGGCGATAAGTTAGAAGATATTTTTATTGGAGGCTCGGCAGGTACAAGTGGTAAATTATTTTTACAAAACGTAAATGGAAGTTTTGTAGAAAGCAAACAACCTGTTTTTGAAAAAGATAAAAAACTTGAAGACAATGGTGTATTGTTTTTTGATGCAGATAATGATGCCGATTTAGATTTGTATGTAGTAAGCGGCGGTGCCGAGTTTGATAAAGGTTCAACAAATTATCAAGATAGATTGTACATAAATAACGGCAAAGGACTATTTACAAAAAATATAAACGCTTTACCAACCGAAAGCAATAATGGAAGCTGTGTTATTGCTTTAGATTTTGATGCAGATGGCGATACCGATTTATTTGTAGGGGGTGGTGTAATGCCAGGCAAATTTCCGCAGGCAGATGAAAGTATGCTTTTGCAAAACAACAAAGGTGTGTTTACAAATGTTACTCAAACTATTGCCCCACAATTTTTAACAACAACTATTATTAATGCAGCAACTTGGGCAGATGTTGATGGTGATAAAATAAATGAATTAATTGTAACAGGCGAATGGATGCCAACAACAATTTATAAATATGTACAAGAAAAGTTTGTAAAACAGCAAACCAGTGTAAACATCAATGTTAAAAACAACGGAATACAAAAAGATTCTGTAATACAATTAGATGCACATACTGGCTGGTGGAACACTATTAAAGCTGATGATGTAGATGGTGATGGAGATGTAGATTTAATTGTAGGCAATCTAGGAACTAACTCTAAAATACAATGCAACATAAATGAGCCTACAACAATTTATGCAAAAGATTTTGACGGCAATGGAAGTTACGATGCTGTTTTGGGGTACTACATTTTTGGTAAATGCTACCCAATGTACAGCCGAGATGCATTGATTGATCAAATGCCAATGTTCCGAAAAAAATATACTCGATACAATATGTATAGCGGTAAAACGATGGACGAAATTTTTACAACAGAACAAAAGCAGGGTATGAATATTTTTAAAACCAATTGCTTTGAATCAGGTATTTTAATAAATAATGGAAACAATAATTTTACTTACCAAGCCTTGCCCGAAAGAGCTCAATTATCTACCATAAATGATATTGTTGTAGAAGATTTTGATAAAGACGGAATTAAAGATATGTTGGTGTGTGGTAATAATAACGATGCTGATGTATCAACAGGCAATTACGACGCTACTGCAGCATTGCTTTTAAAAGGAAATGGAATGGGTAAATTTACCGCTGTAGATTTTGTAACATCTGGTTTAAAAGTAAAGGGTGAGGTACGTAAAATGATTCATATAAAAGATAAAAGGCAAATTATCTTTTTGAAAAATAATTCATCAGTACAAACGGTTTCGTTTTAAATTTTTTTTGCCTTTCTTTTTGTAAATTGCATAACACAATATGCAATTCAATTTACAATCACCATATTCCCCAGCTGGCGATCAGCCACAAGCCATTGAGCAATTAACGCAAGGTATTATCGATGGCGAAAGATATCAAACTTTATTAGGTGTAACGGGCAGTGGTAAAACATTTACCATGGCCAATGTTATTCAAAATACACAGCGGCCCACACTTGTACTTACGCATAACAAAACCTTAGTAGCACAATTATATGGAGAGTTTAAACAATTTTTCCCAGATAATGCGGTAGGGTATTTTGTAAGTTATTACGATTATTATCAACCAGAAGCTTACATGCCTGTAAGTGGCACATACATAGAAAAAGATTTAAGCATTAACGAAGAGTTGGATAAACTTAGGCTGCAAGCCACAGCACAGTTGCTTAGCGGTAGAAGAGATATAATTATTGTTGCCAGCGTAAGTTGCATTTATGGTATGGGCAACCCTGTTGATTATGAAAACGGAATTATCCGAATTAATCAAGGGCAAATAATTAGCCGCCAAGGATTTTTACATGCACTAGTAAATAGTTTGTACAGCCGTAGCGAAGGCGATTTTGGAAGAGGAACATTTAGAGTAAAAGGCGATACTATAGATATTAATTTGCCGTATGTAGATTTTGGCTACCGCATAACTTTTTTTGGTGATGAAATTGAAACGATTGAAACGCTAGAACTTTCTTCGGGTAAGCGTATTAGTGAAGTAGATAATGCAGCTATTTTTCCTGCAACATTATACGTAGCACCTAAAGAGCAATTAATAAAAGTAATACACGAAATACAAGATGAAGCGGTAAAGCAAGAAACCTATTTTAAAAATAGTGGAAAATATATAGAGGCACAACGTATTAGCGAAAGGGTAAATTACGATTTGGAAATGATAAGAGAGTTGGGCTATTGTAACGGGATAGAAAATTATAGCAGATTTTTTGATAGACGATTACCGGGTACAAGACCATTTTGCCTACTAGATTATTTCCCAAAAGATTTTATTTGTATGATAGATGAAAGCCACCAAACTATACCACAAGTAAGTGGCATGTATGGCGGCGATAGAAGTAGAAAAATGGTTTTGGTGGACTATGGTTTTAGGTTACCAAGTGCATTAGATAACAGACCACTAAATTTTCATGAGTTTGAAAACTTATTAAATCAAATAGTTTACGTAAGTGCTACACCAAGCGATTATGAGTTAGATAAAACGGAAGGCATTGTGGTAGAGCAAGTAGTAAGGCCCACAGGTTTGCTTGACCCCCCAATAGAAGTACGACCATCTATAAACCAAATAGATGATTTATTAGAAGAAATTGATAAACGAATAACCAAAGGCGACAGGGTATTGGTAACCACACTTACCAAGCGTATGGCTGAGGAAATGGATAAATATTTAAAACGCATTAATATAAAGAGTAAATACATACACAGCGAAATAGATGCGTTGGAAAGAGTAGAAATTTTACGAGAACTTAGGCTTGGTATAATTGATGTGTTGGTTGGTGTAAATTTATTAAGAGAAGGATTAGACTTACCAGAAGTAAGCTTAGTAGCTATTTTAGATGCTGATAAAGAAGGCTTTTTACGTAACGAACGTAGCCTTACACAAACCGCAGGTAGGGCTGCCCGTAATGTAGATGGATTAGTAATTTTTTATGCCGATAAAATGACCGAAAGTATGCAAAAAACTATCGACGAAACCTTACGCCGGAGAGAAAAACAAATTACTTATAACATAAAACACAATATTACCCCAACAACCGTTAAAAAAAGCACTGAGCAAATTATGGCACAAGGCAGTGTGTTAGATGTTAAAGGCTACGACCCTTCAAAAGCGTATGCACTAAATAATGATGAAACATTATCTATTGCCGCAGAAGACGAAGAAGAATACTTAACCATACCCAAAATGGAAAAGAAAATTACTGCTACAAAAAAGCAAATGGAAAAAGCCGCCAAAGATTTGGACTTTATGGAAGCCGCTAAATTAAGAGATGAAATGTTTAGGTTGCAAAAGGTGTTGGAGGAGATGAAGTAGTAGTAAAATTCAATCTTTTAGCCATTTTCTCCTCAAAATTGCCTATCTTTAATCAAATAAAGTTGAAATTTATTAAGCTGTAAACACACATTTACACTTTTTATACTTCAACTTCACATTTTCTTACGCAAAAAATAAGTAATGACAAACGAACAAATTGAAAAGGTGATGGATGCCCATTTAGACAAATCTACCGTAACCATCTATTTTAAAACACGAAGTACTATTAAAGGCATTTTTATAAAAACTGCTGATTATACCGAGTTAAAAACAAAAAATCTTTGGCGTATTGTTAGCGAAAGCAAATTAAAAGAGTATCAAACTACAAAAGATACTGGCTTGGCTCGTATTTTTAACGGTACAGAATTTACTAGATTAAGTGCTAATTAGGCTGTAATCCCCTAAAATCAACAAAACAATTGTAGCAATAAAAAATAATTTATTATCTTACTAATTCATTAGTTTAAAATAAATATAAGATGACTACAATTGCTCTTTACAATCTTAAAGGTGGAGTAGGTAAAACCGCCAGTTGTGTAAACTTTGCTTATTTAGCTGCCGCAGATGGTTTTAAAACCTTGTTATGGGATATTGATCCCCAAGGCTCAAGTAGTTTTTACTATAAAGCCAAGCCAAAAGTACACCCCGGAATAAAAAAATTAATTACTAAAGATGCCGATTTAGAAAACGCTATTTTAAGTAGCGATTTTGAATTATTAGATGTAATACCTGCCGATAGCTCCTCCAAAACATCCGATATTATGTTGGATGAAATGAAAGGTAATAAAAACAGATTAAAACAAGTAATTAAGCAACTAGCAGGCGAATACGATTTTTTATTTATTGATTGCCCCCCCGGCTTTAGTGCCCTTAGCGAAAACATTTTTAATGCTGCCGATATTGTGTTAATGCCTGTAATACCTACAACATTAAGCATACGTACCTACCACATGGTAAAAGATTATTTTAAAGAAAAAGACTTAGATATAAGCAAGATGATGTGCTTTTTTACCATGACCGATTTACGCAAAACCATGCACAACGATATTATGGGAGAGTTATATAAAGACAAACGCTTTTTCCAAAACTACATACCTTACTTAAGCGATGTAGAAAAAATGGGTGTACACAAAGCCCCTATTATGGAGTTTGCCAATAGCAGCTACGCAGCAAAATGCTACAGAGAGTTGTGGACAGAGATTAAAGAAGGAGTGTTGTAATAATAAATAATTATGTTTTTAGAATTAAGTACACTGGTTGAACTCGATAAGGGCCTAATAATTTGGATAACATTTTCCTTAATTCTGGCTATTACATTTATTTATGCACTCATTTATTCTATAAAAAAATATTGGTAAAAAGATAAAATTAATTAGTATAAAAAAGTCGATTGAGTTTTTCAATCGACTTTTTATGGTTTTAAACATTAATATTATAGTTAGTTGTATATTTATTTAAGAAAAACATTACTATTTATGAAGAGAGAATTATTTAACTGGCATAGCCCAGCCTTACAAAAAGATATGCCCATAGTACGCTATGGCGATTATGGTTTTGCTTTATTATTGGTGCCAACTGCCGCTGCCGATTATTTGGAGTACGAACGTTTTCAATTAATGGAAACTTTAGCACCATATATTAATAGTGGTAAAGTACAAATATTTTCTATTAATAGTATTAACAACGAAAGTTGGTTAAATAACGAAATGGCTGGTGAGCATAAAGCCATTCGTCAAAATCAATTTAACGAGTATGTGTTTAATGAAGTAATTCCGTATATAAAAACAAACACCTCTGCCGAAACACCAATAATTACTTGTGGTGCATCGTTTGGGGCATTGCATAGCATGAATTTATTTTTAAAACGCCCCGATTTAATTAACGGTGTAATTGCCATGAGTGGGGTGTATGATTTAACAGAATACACCAAAGGATATTTTGATGATCAGGTTTATTTTAACTCACCACATCATTATATTGCTAACCTTACCGACCATAATGTGTTGGAACAAATACGAAAAAGCAATCACATACATATACTTACAGGTGCCGGCGATTACGAAGACCCTGAAGCATCAAAACACTTTGCAGCTATTTTATACAGCAAAGGAATTAATTATGAGTTAGATGTGTGGGGTAAAGAGTGGAAACATGATTGGCCTACATGGAGAGCAATGTTGCCGTTGTATTTAGAAACAAGATTTTAATTTTACTTGGTGAGTCACCCCCAAAGGGTGACTCACCAAGTAAAATTGCTTTCCATAGACTACCCAAGTTTTTAACTATAAGTGTACCTCTTTGTAAAACATCTTTTACTTGTGTTGTTAATACAACTTTCAAATTATACAAATGAAAAATTTACTTGTAGCACTCTGCATTATCTTTTTTTTCTCTTGCCAAAATAAAAAACAAACTACCCTACAACAGTACCATGCAACAACCGACAGTGGTGTGCAAACAGGCGGTGTAAAAATGATACAAATTGAAACACCTGTTGGTAAATTTAATGTGTGGACAAAACGCTTTGGTAATAATCCTACAATAAAAGTATTGCTGTTGCATGGTGGGCCTGGCGGTACACATGAGTTTTTTGAATGCTTCGAAAGTTTTTTACCTAAAGAAGGAATTGAGTTTTATGAGTACGACCAACTGGGTAGTTATTTTAGCGATAAGCCAACCGATAGCAGCCTTTGGAAAACCGAACGTTTTGTAGAAGAAGTAGAGCAAGTAAGAAAGGCATTAGGTATGAATAAAGATAATTTTTACTTGTTAGGCCACAGTTGGGGTGGCATTTTAGCAACGGAATATGCACTAAAATATCAAGCCAATTTAAAAGGATTAGTAATTAGCAATATGATGGCTAGCTGCCCTAAATATGGGCAATATGCTAATGAAGTATTAGCCAAGCAAATGCCACCAAAAGTATTAGATACCATTGAGCAAATAGAAGCCAAAAATAATTTTAGCAATCCAAAATACATGGAGCTTTTAATGCCCTATTTTTACGAACAACATTTATGTAGATTAAAGCCCTGGCCAGAGGCATTGAACAGAGCCTTTCCTCACATAAACCAACAAATATATGTAATGATGCAAGGGCCAAGTGAGTTTAGAGTACGTGGTCGTTTAGAAAATTGGGATAGAAGCAAAGACTTACCAAAAATTACCGTACCAACCCTTACCATTGGAGGCAAGTATGATACCATGGACCCAGAGTATATGAAATGGATGGCAACACAAGTACAACAAGGTGATAGCTTAGTTTGCCCCAATGGCAGCCATTGCAGCATGTGGGACGACCAACAAAATTATTTTAACGGATTGATAAAATTTATAAAAGCGGTAGATAACGGAAGTTTTAAGGGATTGAAGAAGTAAGTACACAATAATTTGATGGAAATTCAGTTATAGAGTTATCCTAATATCTATTTTAATGAAAAAACCAATTATTATACTTGTGCTAAAATGTGCTATGGCAATTTACTTGCTAGCATTTACAGGTATCGATAATTTTAAAAAAGGCAAATCGGCTACACCACTTATTACCAAAGGCAATTGTTCAATCAATCTCATAGGGCAAGATGAATTTACCTCTTATACATTTACTTTTTTACAAAATGGAACAGTCGTTGCAAAAAAAGATGGTGTTGAAATTACTGGTCAATGGATGGAAGATAATATTTCTAAAAAAATAAATATACACTTTAGTACGTACAACCCAACGCTTAGCAAATTAAATAACCAATGGAATATTAAAGATGTAAACGAAAGTCAATTACTAATTGAAAGCCCACAAACCAACAACCCAAGTTTGGTTACCATTGCATCTTTATAAAAGCTCTCTTATTTATTGTTAATAAATAATTTTATTAAATTCTACACTCAAGTTTGCGTTAAAGTAAAACGCTTTAATTGTTATGCTGAGGAACAAAACATCTCAGATATTTCTTTCGTCAATACCTAATTTGAAAATACTTTGTTACTAAGCATAATAAAAAAATATTCCCTAATACCCTGCCTTTTTTTTACTTTTACCACATGCAAAAAAAATTATTTCTGTTAGATGCATTTGCCTTGGTATTTAGAGCTTACTATGCTTTAATACGCAACCCTCGTATTACCAGCAAAGGTCGTAATACCAATGCACAATTTGGTTTTACCAATACATTGATAGATTTAATTACTAATCAAAAACCTACACACATGGCGGTGTGTTTTGATACAAGTGCTGCCACCGAACGCCACACCGACTTTGCCGATTACAAAGCCAACAGGCAAGAAACACCAGAAGATATACGAAGTGCAGTACCCGATATTAAAAAAATTATTGAAGCCCTAAATATTCCTGTAATTGCTATTGATGGTTACGAGGCAGATGATGTAATTGGTGCATTAGCTAAGCAAGCCGAAAAAGTGGGTTACGAAGTTTTTATGGTAACACCCGATAAAGATTATGGACAATTAGTAAGTGAAAACATTAAAATTTATAAACCACCTTATCAAGGTAATGGCTTTGAAATATTAGGTCCAAAAGAAGTGTGTGAAAAATGGGATATAGAAAGAGTTGACCAAGTAATTGATATTTTAGGAATGATGGGAGATGCTGTAGATAATATTCCTGGTATAGCAGGAGTTGGCGAAAAAACGGCTGCCAAATTATTAAAAGAATATGGCACATTAGAAAATGTGTTAGAAAATGCTGCAAACATAAAAGGAAAATTAGGCGAAAAAATTATGGCTGGTAAAGAGATGGCTATAATGAGTAAAAAACTAGCCACTATTATTTTAGATATTCCTTTAGCAGAATTTCATGAAGAAAATTTTAGAATAAAAGAAAAAAATGAAGATGCATTAAGGGAAATTTTTGAAGAGTTGGAGTTTAAAACCTTAGGCAAAAGATTGTTGGGAGAAAATACAGTTGGCGGTGGGCAGTTGGCAGCTGGCAATGCAAACACATCTACACAAAAACAACCAACCGAAAATATACAAATGGATTTGTTTGGAAACGTTATTGAGCAACCACAAACCCCGTCGGCGGCTTTAAGCCACGACGGTGGTTCAACAGAAAATAGTTTTACTGCCGATAAAAACATCAACAATACACCACACAATTATTTTTTATTAGATAGCGAAGAAACCATAAAACAATTTATACAAATTGCCATTCAACAACAAGAAATTTGCTTTGATACTGAAACTACAAGTATTGATGCAAACGCTGCAGAGTTAGTAGGCTTAAGCTTTTCCATAAAACCAACAGAAGCATATTATGTTCCTTGCCCAACAGATAGAGAAGATTGCATTAAACTACTCAACAATTTTCAACCACTATTCAACAATACATCTATAACATGGATAGGGCAAAATATTAAGTACGATATGTTGTTGTTAAAAAACTACGGTTTTGAATTAGTGGGCAACACTTTCGATACCATGCTTGCCCATTATGTAATTGAACCAGATGGCAAACGAAGTATGGATGCCTTAAGTGAAAAATATTTAGGTTATGCAACAGTGCATATTGAAGAGCTGATTGGAAAAAAGGGGAAATTTCAAGGCAATATGAGGGATGTAGAAATTGAAAAAATAAAAGATTACGCCGCCGAAGATGCAGATATAACGTTACAATTAAAGAACATTTTTCTTCCGCAATTAAAAGAAAAAGAAGTAGAGAAAGTTTTTTACGAAGTAGAAAACCCTTTGGTAAAAGTATTAACTGCCATGGAGTTTGAAGGTATACGAATTGATGAACAATTTTTGAATGATTACAGCAAAGAGTTAGAAAGAGAAGCAAAAACTGCCGAAGAAAGTGTGTACAAACAAGCTGGTGTACGTTTTAATTTAGCAAGCCCAAAACAACTAGGAGAAGTATTGTTTGATAAAATGCAAATTGATCCT
>JANNWD010000385.1:0-2814 GCA_031408315.1 Bacteroidota bacterium | reverse complement strand
GGTACTAATGGAATATTATTTAACCAAGCTCCGTTGCTTCTTTTGCTAGGGTAATTATCTAACCTTACAAAAGGATTAGGACTTGCTGTTCCTGTAGTAGGATTAATTATTGAAGGATAGGCAAAGTTTGGAAAAGTGCTTGTGATAGTAGCAGATGTTACAACTTGTGGAGATATATTATACTGAACAATTCCTCCTGCACTAGCAATAGGTAAGGTAGTATTTAAAAAATTGGAATGCACTGCATCTGGTGAAGCCACTGGAATTAATCCGCCAGAAGCTGCATTAACAAAATTTCTCATCGCTGCATTGTTAGGTACATAAACTGTATACCTATTTAGTGTGTTGTTGAGTGTGGCTTGTGAGCCAGTTCTTATAACTAATCTATTAAATAAACTATCATCTGCATTTGCAGTAATTGTAGCTGATAAAGAAATACCACTAGCAGGATTTGGAGGAATTACATTTGGAACAGGTGCTTCTGGTGCTTTATTACACGAAGCAAATAATACAGCAGCTACTAAAACTGGTGCTGCAATATTTTTTATTTTATTAATCAATTTCATATTTAATTTTTTAAAGTAGTAATTATAATTTATTAAGTATTAAAATACATTATACGCAAACGATACATAATATAAACCTCCTACAATTGAGTTACCAGGAGCATTTGTGTAATATTGATTTAATAAGTTATTTGCACCAACTTTTAAAATCGATTTGGTCATTGGTAATTTATAACTAAACTGAGCATCAACAGTATGTACAGCAGGAATAATATCGTTAGCAAAATCTGCTTGATACAAAAACTCATCTTGCCATCTGTAGGTAACATTAAAGCCTAGTCTCTTCTTAGGACCAAAGCCCGAATTTGCTAAGCTAATGTTTGTTCTATATTTAGGTGTACTAAAATAAGCTACAAAATTTGCAGGAACATCTTTTAACTCATCAGAGTAAACATTACCACTAATAGCAAAATTTAAAGGCAATCTATAATCGGCACTAAAGCCCCAACCAAATGTTTTTACTTTGCTTGATGAATTTACAGGAATAGAATAAATATTACCTACATTACTAACAGGTATTTTATTAGCCAACGCATTAATTACATCACTAACATTACCACTTGTAGGTTGTATTAAAAGTGTACGAGTTAAAAAGTCTTTGTACTCACCAAAATAACCATAAGCATCAATTAATAATTTATCATTTAATAATAAACCTTTGTACCCTAACTCATACGTAGTTACCGATTCTGCTTTAAATCTGTTAAGTTTATAGGCAGATGTAGTTGTTGGTAAAGTAGCCAATTCAAAAGTAGGTTTAGTACTTAATTGATAAGTAGTATTAAAATATTCTGCTCCACCTAATAATCTTGTATTAGATCCTACCCCTAAATCAATCCATTGTTGTTGTGTTGTAGGAAAACGATAAGCCGTTTGGTAACTTACACGGATGTTATTATTTTTTGCAACTTTCACTACAGCGGTAACTCTTGGCGTAAACTTACCATCGAAATTGTCATTTTTATCGTAACGACCACTTACTGCTAACTTAATTTTATCCTTTAAAAGGCTTCTAGTAGCTTGTATGTAACCCCCAAATTCGTTTATACTTATTTTTTGATTTTTATCTGCAAACAAAGTCCCCTCACTATTTAATGCATATTGCTTATAGTTAGCCCCTACCAAAATGTCAGCAAAATCATGAGTAATGTGAGATAAATTGTATTGACCTTCTACCATATATAAATCCGATTTATCTACAAAAAGTCCACCACCACTTGATATCGGAACTTTTCTAACACCATCAAATAAAGTTTTAAATGCTGCACTTCCTGCTGCAGGTCTTCCAATATCTGCAGTAGCTCTTGCAACGGTTTGAGCATCATTATCTGTAGCTCCGTTTAATCTAGCACCTAAATAGGCTTGCGAATATTGAGAAAACCATCCAGTGGCTCCGCCGCTAGGCTTCCAAGCCTCATTAGTTAAACGAGTAGTAACTGTGGCATTAAAGCTTTCGCCAGCATTTTCTTGAGTAGTAAATGCTCTTAAAAACCAATTTTTACTATTTAGCTCAAATTTGTATTGCCCAATTTTAAATTCTTTTAAGCTATATCTTTCGCTACCTGTGTAAACAGTGCTACCAGTACCCCAATGCCCTGCCAATACTGCTTCAATTTTTGGAGTTATTTTATAATGCAAAGCTCCAGATATTTTGTAGTTAATCGTATTTGGATTTACAATATCAGATTCATTGTATCCAGTACGAGACACATTTATTGGTCTCCCATTATTCAACGTATCAATAAAGTTTTTTAGGAATGGGGCATTTATAGCTATATTATTTAACACAGCTGTTCTAATATCGGTAGTAGTTTCATCACCATAAACATTAATACCATCATAATTAGGGTCAGTAGCTCTATTACCAGCAACTACATTGCCATTTGTACCATTACGTTGATAATTTCTGTTATCGTAGCCTAACCAATCTTTAGCGGCAATTATTTCTGTACCAATTTTAAAAGCAAATTTTTCACTCACTTTTTTAGCCCAACGCAAACTCCAGTTGTGATAAGGAGATGCTGCTCTGTAACGCTTATCCGTATTCATTATACCAGCTTTTACTTGAAAAGATAAGCCTTGGTATTTAAATGGATTTTTACTTGACACTAAAATTGTACCATTCATACCACCTGGCCCGTAAAGAGCAGATGATGCACCTGGTAACAATTCAACATTATCAACATCTAACTCTGTTAAACCAATTACACTACCAACAGCAAAATTTAAGCCCGGCAATTGGTTATCC
>JANNWD010000384.1:0-4379 GCA_031408315.1 Bacteroidota bacterium | reverse complement strand
CAATATCAATTTCCTTATTGCCTCCAACTCTTTTAAATTTTCTTTCTTGTATAACCCTTAATAAGGAAGCTTGAACTTCTGCCGACAGGTTAGCCACCTCATCCAGAAATAATGTACCCCCGTTTGCTAATTTCTTTTTTTCAAAAACAATGCTGGAACTAAATAAACAACTTGATGGTATTGATGATGAGGTAATTGAAATGTTTAAAAATTATAATTGGCCAGGTAATTTAAGAGAATTTAGAAATGTGGTAAGAAGAGCTTCGTTACTAACTGCCACTGGTTTAATTAATAAAAACGTACTACCCTGGGAAATTGTGGCCGGAAATATGAATGGAGTAATGGGGAATAACAATTCCACTAAAGAACAAGAAGCGTTTATATTAGCTCCAAAAATTACAACTACTCCACACTTAAAAGATGCCGCTACACAAGCCGAATATGAGGCTATTATTAGTGTACTAAAGCAAGTTAAATATAACAAATCTAAAGCTGCACAAATTTTAAAAATTGATAGAAAAACGTTATACAACAAAATGAAAGCTTATGAAGATTTAAATGAGTAAACGAGTAGTAAATAATAACAATAGTAAAATTAAAAAAGGAAAGAAGGAATATGAGACAAGAATTTGTTGAGTTGAAAGATATATTATATAATTCCTGGATAACGCTAAAAAATTATGTGCCTGCTATTATAATGGCATTTTTAATTTTAGGCATTGGGGTTATTCTAATAAAATATTTACGAAAAATTGCGTATAAAAAAATTGCTATTACTTCTAAAGATCCTTTGGTAAGCGATTTTTTGGTAAACATTGTTTCGGCTATATTAAGTATTTTTTTATTAGTGGCTTGTTTAAGTATTTTAGGCTGGGGAAGCATTACTAATAAAATACTAGCAGGTGCCGGAATTACTACTTTTATAATTGGCTTTGCATTAAAAGATATTGGCGAAAACTTTTTAGCCGGTATTATTATGGCTTTTAGACGGCCCTTTAAAATTGGAGATTTAATACAAGTACTAGATGTAAAGGGAAGAGTACGTAGCATGTCGTTAAGGGAAACTACCATAAAATCGTTAGATGGAATTGATGTGTATATGCCAAATGCATTAATTATAAATAATCCCCTTCAAAATTATACTAGCGATAGTTTATTAAGAACTGAGTTTAATATTGCCGTTGATTTTGAAAATGATATTGAAAAAGTTTTATGCATTGTAGAAAATACAATATCTACATTTAATGAAGTTGTAAAAACGCCCCAACCACAAGCTGTTATTAGCGAAATAACAGGGGGCTACATAACTATAAAATCTTTATTTTGGTATCAAAGCACCGATGTAATGGCACCAGGTGGTAAACTAAGAAGCAAAGTAATGCTTGCCGTTACAAAAAAATTAAAAGAAAATGGAATAGTACCAATGTAATTTATGAAATTGGTCTTTATTTTATAAATTTTATTCCGATATTTTGTAGGTAGTAAATACTGATCGAATAAAACCAATAGTAAAATGAGGGTATGGTCGAAATTGAGCTGAGTTGGTTTGTGCAACAGGTACAACTATTTCTACTTGTAAAAATACATAACCATATATTCAAATAAAATAATTTAAGTAAACTAATCTATCTATTTTATTCATTTTGTAGATATTGTTACACATTGTTTCTACAATTGTGGAATATAAATATTCAAACTAATACAAATTAGTACTCATTTTATGTAGGCACGTATTTTGGCTTTTATACGTAAATAAGTATTTATAATTAAATCAAAAAAATGAAACAACAAACAATTAAAAAATCAATTTTAGCAATAGCCGTAGTTGCTTTTACAATGGGTGCAAAAGCACAAACTTTTTATGTACAAGGTGGCTTAAACTTAGCTAATATTACTAGAACAAATGATGGACAAACAGAAAAAAATAATGTACTACCAACTTTCAACGTTGGTTTTATTGGAGATTTTGGATTATCAACAGTAATAGATATAGAAACAGGTTTACTATTTACAGGCCGTGGTGCAAAAGCAGAAACCTACTATAATGGTGGCAGTGATTATGTTAAAGCAAAATTTAATCCCCTTTATGTAGAGTTACCCGTTAATTTAAAATTTAAAATACCGTTGGATGCCAAATCAAAGCAAAATATATTTTTTTATAGTGGTCCTTACATTGCGATGGGTGTAGCAGGCAAATCAAAAATTGAAAGTAATATTGGAATAATAGCAAGCTCATCTACCCAAAATATTAAGTTTAGTAATGATGATCCTTTTACTTCTCAACAAGAAGATGCAGGGTACAATAAACTAAAACGATTTGACTACGGTATTAATTTGGGTGGTGGTTTTACTTTTAACTCCTTAATTCTAAAAGCAAATTATGGTATTGGTTTAGTAAAAATAAACTCTACCGAAAGTAATAATTCTGCTAATGATAAAAATAAATATCGTACGTTTAGCATTTCTATTGGTATTCCATTAAATAAGTAGTAAAAAATACGCTGTTGTTGGTGTTTGTTTATATGGCTTTTGCAGCCTAACAATCACCAACAACTTTGTGTTTTAGTTCGTAGCAAACAAAATAAAGGTAAATAATTACTCCCATCAAACATAGTATACAAATCATTCAAAAATCCAAAATTATACCTACCGTTATTATAATAATGAACAGATGAATAAAAAAATCTAAATCATCCTTTGCTAACAACCGCTTTTTACTTACGGGATTAAGATGAATGTAGTTAATTTTTGCTTAGCTACATACCTATTGTATATTTATTCAATTACGGTAAAGCTTTTTATAATTGCTATTACATAATTATAAAAATCATTTGGAGGTACTTTAGCAGCTGTATAAGTTAATGTATATAGAAAATAGTTTTTTGTAAAAACTTCTTGCATCACATAAATTAATACTTCTACATTATCTATAATTTTTGTTGTACTATACTCAATACAATAGGCATCTCCCCCATTCAATTGAATTATCATTTCCTTAATTAATGTGTAGTTTTTTAAATCTTTTTCAAAAGTATTTTTTAACGCTTGCTGTAAATATACAATTGGCACTTCTTGAATCTCCAATTTTTTAATCATTACATTTAGGTTTTCAATAAATGGATCATTATCCCCTTCTTTAGGCGACCGAACAAAAACTTTTGCTTTTTCTGAGCTGTCGGCAATTCTTATTGTCCAGTTACTTGGATATTTTAATGAAAAGGTTTTAGCATAGTCGGTATAAGTTTTCCAACTTATAGCAACCGTAGTTTGCTTTTTATTTTGTGCAATGCTAACATAGTTAATTAAAGAAAATAAAAATAAGAGTAAATGTTTCATAAAATGGTTTTTAAATTTTTTCGCCTATGTTGGTGCTCTTCGCCGCAGCCATGTCTCCAAACAAGCGGCAAACAAGGGCTAAACTAAAACAATAAAGACAAAGGGTAGCAATTAAAATGATTTTATTTTTTAGTGCAATTTATTAGTTAAAATTGGCTTAGTACTAACTTTATTTCATAGGCAGTATAGCTTCTCCCGATTTTTTCGGAAAGAAATAGGATAAAATATTAGATCGTAATATGCCTACCGAAAAAAACATTGGACTATGTATGAGTATATTCGGTATAATTAGTGCTGAAATTTAAAATACATTTATGTGGTCCCGCCAAGAATCGAACTTGGATCTAAAGTTTAGGAAACTTCTATTCTATCCATTGAACTACGGGACCATATCTATCACAAAATGTATAGTAATAAATATAATTTACAAAACTATGTTATTCTATCTAATCAAAAAAAGCAAAATCTTAAAGCAAAAATCTTAATTCTTAATTATATCTTTACCAACAAATTTTTATAGTATGAAGTGGTTAAATATTTTAATTAAATACAGGTTGTGGATAGGTATTGTTTTACTGGCCTTAGCCATTTATACCAATATACAAGCTGGTTTTTGGCCATCGTTTATTTTGTATTTACTTGCACTAATAGGTATTGTGGGGCATTTTATTATGGGTCCAATGCGTTTAATACAAGGTTATATGGAAGAGGGAGATATGGAAGGGGCGAAAAAAGTAATTGCTTCAATATGGTTTCCTGCTTTATTAATTAAACCAGTACGTTCGGTTTACTATACCATTAAAGGCAACCTTGCAATGGTAGATCAAGACTATGATGGAGCAGAAAAAAACTTAAAGAAGAGTAACGATTTAATGCAAAATAGCACCCTTATGAAAGGGCAAATGGCACAAGCTGAAGGTGCAAATAAATTACAACTAGGTATGCTTGCCATGCAAAAAGGCGATATGAAACAAGGTGAGGCTTACATACGCCAAGCCATACGATCTGGCTTACCCGATAACGAAAACAATGCTGCTGCTTAC
>JANNWD010000383.1:0-1703 GCA_031408315.1 Bacteroidota bacterium | reverse complement strand
CCACGTTTTGCCAATTGTGCATAAGGATTGTTATAATCTAAATTGCCGCCAACTAATACTTGTAAACGATTGCTTAATAAAATTTTAAGGCCTGCATTAAAATTTGCCTGTAGTTGCGATACCCTACTTTGTAAATCATTATTACCAAAAGCTGTATTTATACCTAATTGAATTGATAAAACACCTTTTGTTGCTCTTTCCAATTCTTTATTAAATAAATTTGTTAAAAGGCTAGATACAATACCGCCTATTGTATTGGTTGCTAAACCTGCAACATTATTACCACTTAAAAAATTCTGTTTATCATTAATAAATGCGTTAAACAATAGTACACTTACTACTTGTTTATTCATTTCGTTAGTATTGTTTTTTAAGTCATCTAAATATTTCTTAGCTATAAAATCATTTTTTAAATCACCGTAGGGTATAAATTCAAAATTAATTATTGGCTTTTTTAATTCACCTGTTAAGGTAGATAAAATTGTTATATTTTCTTTTTGCTTAAAACCTCTTGAAGATATAATACTGCCCACATCTACATTAGTGGCCAAATAATTTGCTTTAATATTTATAGCCGCTTTGTAGGGGTCGCCATTCCATACAATAGAACCTGCACTAACTGTAAAATATTTTTTTAATACTGTTTGAAAGTTGAAGGTATATTCTCCTCCAGTAATATTATATGTGCCACGTATGCTTAATGGTTCTTTTGTGCCTACTCTTATATTTAAATCCCCATTGCCTCTACCTTTAATTATATCACCCGTTTCTTCATCCAAAATAACATCAATTTTAGTGGTAGCATTTGTTTTTAAATCCATGTTTACTAGAATATTGGTAGCCTGTTTTCCTTTGCCAATGTCTTCCATTTTTGTACCAAATTGTATAAACTCTATATAGTCAATTGCTCCAGCCTCTCTACCTGTACTGCTTGGTATATAAATATGATTACTATCTGCCTCGTTATTACTAGGTTCTCCTTTAATGTCCATTCTCATGTCTGAGACTGGTCCATCTATTTTTAATGTAGCATTGCCAATTACTTTACCATAAAACTGGGCATTATTTTTTTTGCTTGTATTTAAAAGTAGTAATTTTTGCGTATTTAATTTTACATTATCAAAAGCAAAATCTTGAAAAAATATATGATACATTTTTCCACTAGCTTTTGCAGTGTTATCTAAAGTGTCTTTTAAATTCATCTCTCCCAAGTCAATTTCATTGGGGTTAAATACAATAGTTTCGTTGGTAAATTTATAAGTGCATTGGGTATAGTTCACTTTTAACGACCCATCCGTAATGGCACTTGTACCAGCAATTGTTTTACCATTTTTACCAATAACAACTTTTAAATCATTTACTGCATTGCCTTGTATGTTGCTAAAAATTCCTCCCAAATAGGTTTCTAGTAAGTTTAAATTAAAGCGTTCGGATACAAAGTTTAAGTTAAGTGCATTTGCTAAACTGTCTTTATAATTTGCATCGCCTTCAATTTCAAATTTATAATCTTGCTCATCGGCATTTGCTTTAAAGCGTACGATACCTGTTGAAGTATTAGCGTCTGCTTTAAGATTTACTTTGTAATCGTTTTTTGAACGGATGCGATCTTTAGCTTCTTGTCGATTTTGACTCATCATAATTACCGGTGCTTGCAATGCTGCAATACAGGATAAAACAAGATTTAATAAAATAAAAGGAAAGGG
>JANNWD010000382.1:0-1692 GCA_031408315.1 Bacteroidota bacterium | reverse complement strand
AGCGGTAGTGGAAAAAGTACATTAATGAATATTTTGGGCTGCCTCGATAGCCCAAGTGGTGGTAAGTATATTTTAAATAATAAAGATGTAAGCCGCACTACCGATAACGATTTGGCAGAAGTGAGAAACAAAGAAATTGGTTTTGTATTTCAACAATTTAATTTATTACCAAGGCTAACTGCTGAGGAAAATGTAGCCTTACCTTTAGTTTATGCTGGTGTTCCTAAAAAAGAAAGACTAGAAAGAGCTAAAGATGCACTAGCTAAAGTAAACTTGGCAGATAGAGGACACCACAAACCCAATGAGTTAAGCGGCGGACAAATACAAAGAGTTGCCATTGCCCGATCGTTAGTAAACAACCCCAGTATTTTATTGGCAGATGAACCTACTGGTAATTTAGACACCAAAACATCGGTAGAAATTATGAACCTTTTTGGTAAATTACATGCACAAGGCAATACCGTAATTTTAGTAACGCATGAAGATGATATTAGCAAATATGCTCACCGCATTGTTCGGTTAAAAGATGGATTGATGGAAACAGATAAACTGAATGAACGTATTACTTTAAGTGAACAATTAGTGTAACACCACAAAATATTTTAAGCCACAGGTTACACAAATTTTCACAAATTGTTTTATCTGTGTTTAACTGCATAATCCGTGTCAAAAAAACTTTCCCATAAAATTCTTGTTATTCAAAAAAATATAAACAACTAATGGCATTAAAAATATACACAAAAACTGGCGACCTTGGTAAAACTAGTTTAATAGGTGGCACTAAAGTAAGCAAGGCTAATTTACGTATTGAAACATACGGTACTGTTGATGAATTGAATAGTTATATTGGTTTGGTCAGCGACCATTGTACTGATGAAAATAGTAAAATAGTTTTAAAAGAAATTCAAGATAGATTATTTACCATTGGCTCATCTTTAGCTTGCGACCCAGATAAAGAACCAATGATGAAAATGCCCGACCTTAAAGAAACTGATGTAGAATATTTAGAGCATGAAATTGATGCAATGAATGAGGTTTTAGAACCCATGAAATTTTTTATTTTACCTGGTGGAAATGTGGCTGTAAGTCATGCCCATGTAGGCAGATGTATTTGCCGCCGTGCCGAACGCTTTTGTGTAAATATGCAAGAGCATGAATTATTTGTAGACCCTTTAGTTATAAAATATATTAACCGATTAAGCGATTATTTATTTGTATTAGCAAGATTTATTGGAGATAATTTAGGTGTGGAAGAGATTAAATGGAAGCCGAGGGTGTAGAAAAAAGCTGGCAGTTGGCCATAAAAAATGAGCCTATGTATTTAATTACTTAGGCTCATTTTTAAATTAGATCAATAAAATTATTCTAAAATTTTCACCTCAGTCCTTCTATTTAAAGCTTTACCAGCGGCGGTTTTGTTACTGGCAATAGGCTTAGCCATACCATATCCTTTTGCTTTTACACGGCTAGGGTCAATACCTTTACTAATTACATAAGCCATCACCGTTTGTGCTCTTTGTTGAGATAATATTTGGTTTTTTGCTGCCTTACCAACATTATCGGTATGACCGCCTAACTCAATTTTTTCATCATCTTTACGTAATAAAAAAGCAACCAACTCATCAATAACTTTATATGATTCTGGTTGCAAAATTGCCTTGCCAGTTTCAAAATTACAATCTTCCAACACAA
>JANNWD010000381.1:0-8454 GCA_031408315.1 Bacteroidota bacterium | reverse complement strand
GCCCATTAGGTTTTATTGATTATTTTTGATTGCTAAAGTAACACATATTTTTATCTATCGTAAAGAAGAGCACAACTAATTAATGACAAAAAAATTAATACGCATTACCACAGTACCCATGGCTTTAAAATATTTACTGCCAGGCCAAATGCAGTTTATGCAACAAAACGGGTTTGAAGTAGTAATGATAAGTGCTAATGGTAAAGAATTGCAAGAGGTAATTACCAACGAAAATTGCCAACACATACTTGTACCAATGACAAGGAAAATAACGCCATTGCAAGATGTAAAATGCTTACTGCAATTAATAAAAATATTTAAAAAAGAAAAGCCTGATATTGTACACACCCATACACCCAAAGCAGGATTACTGGGAATGATAGCAGCAAAGCTTAGCGGTGTAAAAGTAAGAATACACACTGTAGCAGGTTTGCCGCTAATGGTAGAAAAGGGTTTTAAATATCAGTTATTAAAATTTATAGAAAAAATTACGTACGCCAGTGCCACCCATGTGTGGCCAAATAGCAATTCTTTGTTGCAATTTATACACCAACATAAATTAACATCCGCAAAAAAATTATCTATCATTGGCAAAGGATCTACCAATGGTATTAATGTAAATAGATTTAATAAAGAGGTATTAAATGCTAAAATACTTGAACAAGTAAAAGCATCATTCAATTATCAAGATAAATGTATTTACCTTTTATGTATAGGCAGGCTAGTAAAAGATAAAGGTATACCAGAGTTAATAAACGCTTTTGTGCAACTACAAAACATATACTTAAATTTAAAATTAGTTTTGGTAGGTCAGTTCGAAAACGATTTAGATCCTTTACCAGAATCGGCATTACACCAAATTAAAAACAATGGCGATATAAAACATATTGAATGGACAGAGTATGTAGAGTATTATATGGCAGCCGCAAATTATTTTGTTTTTCCATCGCATAGAGAAGGCTTTCCCAATGTATTATTACAAGCCGGTGCTATGCAATTACCAATAATTTGTAGCACTATCCAAGGTAATGTAGATATTGTAACACATCACCAAACTGGTTTATTATTCGAAAAAAGTAATGAGCAACAAATACAGCAACAAATAGAATTTGCATTAGCCAATAACAAAGCAATGCAAAGTATGGCAACAGTATTACACCAAACAATACAAAACGATTACCGCCGGGAAAATGTTTGGCAAAATATATTGGAGCAATACAAAATGCTTCTGTCATTTCGAACGAAGTGAGAAATCTATTACCTTTACTATTATCATTTCGTTTGCCCCCACATTTTGGGCTGGTACCAAAATCTATGATGTATTTTTATTGGTGTGTATTCATAGATTTCTACTATCGTAGAAATGACAAAGCAAAAACTAAATAATAAAAAATGATTATCATTGGCTATAGTGGACATTCATTTGTAATTTGTGGAATATTTAATTCCGTTAACCAAAAAGTAACAGCTTATTGTGATAGCGAAGAAAAAAAATACAACCCCTTCAACCTACAATACCTCGGCAACGAGAATACAGCCGAAGCCACAGAAGCCCTCACCAAAATTAATTTTTTTATAGCCATTGGCGATAATAATATCCGAGAAAAAATATACAATCATCTTGCCTTAAAAAAATTATTACCTATTAACGCTATACATGCCACGGCTGTAATCGATACCACTGTAACCATTGCCGCAAATGGTGTTATGATTGCCGCCAATGCCACTATAAACCCCTTAGTAAAAATAGGTAAAGGTGTTATTTGCAATACTAATTGCAGTATCGATCATGAATGTGTAATAAACGATTTTACCCACATAGCCCCAGGGGCAGTGCTTTGCGGCAATGTAACCGTTGGTACAAAAACATTTATAGGTGCCAATGCTGTAATAAAGCAAGGCATAACCATTGGCAATAATTGCATGATTGGGGCTGGGGCAGTAGTTGTTAAAGATGTGCCTGATAATGCAACGGTTGTGGGTGTGCCAGCGAAGTAAAATTTTATGTAGCCAGCAGTTGTAATGCTATTTAGTTGCATTGGCGTCGCACTCTTGTACTTAGGAGCTTTATTGGGCTTTTATCGTAACGTAGATATTATTTTACATTAGATAGATTTGTTAAATATGTGATATTGCTTATTTTTATGTATTGAGTACAAGCTAAAGAACACTAATGTCAGATTTATTAATTTAAAAAAATAAGAATGAAAATACTTTATACCCTAATCTTAATCTTTTTTGCTAATTATGCCTTTTCTCAAAAATATGCTTTAGTTGATAGAGATTTTAAAAAACCAATTTTATTCACAGATAGTGTGACAATAAACCAGGTGAGTAATAATTATTTTCCAATTTGAGTTAATGACTTAGATAGTTTATTAGCAAATTTCACTTACTTAATGCAAGAACTTAAATCTCTTCAAAGATCAAAATTTAAATTATACAAGTTGAAATCTGGCAATACAGTGACACAAATTAAAACTGTATCAAAAGCATATGGCGACTCATATGGCATCCTATTAACAACTTCCGCTAATAATGTTAACGCAGAATACTTAGTAGCTTATAATAAAACTAAAAATAAAAATGCAATAAAAAATCTCAAAGCTTTTGTAAACTATATAAAAAAAGACAAGGAGTTGACCATAAAAGAATTTCATGAATACAATCCCGTAATCTTTGACGCTACTGTTTTTATATCAACCAAATAACAAAGGTCCACAGCCTTGGTTCGTGGCATACGAAACAAATATAAATTTGATTTTTGTTAAGGCTTACAACCCTAAACCCTAAACCTTCTATTTCCCTTATCTTTGCTCCGCAAAAAAAATCTACATATTTATGAAGGTATTAGTTACAGGTGGAGCAGGTTATATAGGCTCTGTATTAGTTCGTCAGTTATTAAACAAAGGTTATAATGTAAGAGCATTAGATAATTTAAATTTTGGCGGCGATGCTTTGTACGATGTAATGCTACATCCAAACTTTGAGTTTTTAAAAGGCGATGTACGAAATGCAGATGATGTTGCAAAAGCGTTAGTAGGTATAGATGCCATTGCACATTTAGCCGCTATTGTAGGCGATCCAGCTTGTAAAAAATATGCCGATGATGCCCACACAACCAATTGGGATGGAAGCGTTGCACTTTTTAATGCAGCCGAAGCAGCAGGTGTAAAGCGTTTTGTTTTTGCAAGCACTTGTAGTAATTATGGTAAAATGCCCGACCCTAATTCTTTTGTAGTTGAAACATCGGAATTAAACCCAGTATCACTTTATGCCGAGTTAAAAGTAAAGTTTGAAAAATATTTATTAGAAGAAAAAAAAGGTAGCAATATGTGCAGCACCGCCTTACGCTTTAGTACAGTGTATGGTTTTAGCCCTCGTATTCGTTTTGATTTAACGGTGAATGAGTTTACCCGTAATGCAACCGTAAATGGTGAGCAACCAATTTGGGGTGCACAATTTTGGAGACCATATTGCCATGTAGATGATTTGGCTAGAGCAGTAGTATTAGTAATGGAAAGCGATGAAGCTAAAGTAAGAGCCAATGTATTCAATGTGGGCACCACCGAAGAAAATTACAACAAAGGAATGATTATTGAAGAAGTTTGCAAGATAGTACCCAACGTAAAAGTTGATTATGTAGAAATGAATGAAGACCCAAGAGACTACCGAGTAAATTTTGATAAAATTAAAAACGAATTAGGCTTTACCATTACAAAAACAGTACCAGATGGGGTAAAAGAAATTTATAAACTATTAAGTACGGGGATAGTTACAGATTCGTTTGCACAAAAGTTTAGAAATATATAAAAGTGTCAGGTCGCTACTAAAAAACTATAAAAATTAATAACTTAATTTTTATAACTTACTTTAATTCAAAAAGTATTTACACCGACCAGACACTTAATTAAAACTTAAAGATGACACCCTACAATTGGTGTCATTTTTTTATGGAAAAAAGTAAACGCCATTTTAGTAACTTCGCCATTAAAATAACCAATTCAAACAATCAAAATATGCTTTTACTCTCTGGTCCAAATATGGGCGGCAACGAATTAAAATATGTAACCGAATGTATAACCACTGGCTGGGTTAGTAGCGTTGGCAGCTATGTAGATAAAATGGAAAAAATAAGTGCCGAATTTGCAGGTACAAAATATGCTGTGGCTACAAGCTGTGGTACTACTGCATTACATATTTGTTTGATATTAATGGGCGTTAAGCAAGATGATTTAATTATTACCCAAAATATTACTTTTATTGCTACCATCAACTCAATAAAATATACAGGAGCTTCGCCAATATTAATTGATACGGATGAAAGCAATTGGCAAATGGATTTAAATTTATTACAAGATTTTTTAACCAGCGAAACAGAACAAAAAGATAATGTTTGTTACCATAAAACTACAGGCAAACGCATACCTATAATTATGCCGGTGCATGTATTAGGTAATATGTGTGATATGGATAAATTATTAGCCATTGCAAAACAACACAATTTAATTGTAATTGAAGATAGCACCGAGGCATTGGGTAGTTACTACAAAGGTAAACATGCTGGTAGTTTTGGGTTGCTGGGCACATTTAGCTACAATGGAAATAAAATAATTACTACGGGTGGTGGCGGTATGATTGTTACCGATGATGAAACTCTTGCAAAAAAAGCAAAGCATTTAACTACACAAGCCAAAAGCGATAGTTTTGAATATATACATGATGAAATTGGTTACAACTACCGCCTAGTAAACGTTGCAGCCGCAATGGGTGTAGCACAAATGGAGCAATTACCAAGTTTTATTAATCGAAAAAAAGAAATTATTGCGTTTTATAAAAACGAGTTGGAAGGCATTGGCGATATTAGTTTTCAACAAGTGAGTGACGATGTAAACCCCAATTGGTGGCTGCCAACAATTTTTACTGCAAAGCAAAAAGAAGTTTTAAAAGCATTGAACGATGCTAAAATGCAGAGCCGCCCATTTTGGGTACCCATGAATCAATTACGAATGTTTACTAACGATTTGTATTACAACAAAACCGATAGAAGTAATCATTTATATCAACATTGTTTAAGTATTCCTTGTAGTACAAATATTACAAATGAAGACTTGCAAGCAGTAGCAAATAAAATAAAAGGGTGTTATTAATTTAAAAACTACGTAATGAATGTAAAGAAATTAGAAGGTTTACTTAATACACTATCTAGCTATATAGATAAAAAGGATAAGGTAAATGTAAATATTTCTAAAACAAGTGTTGGGTGGCATTTAGAGCATTCTTTTATTGTAGTTTCAAAAATTACAGAAGCTCTAAAACAATCTACCCCTGCTAATTATAAGTGGAAATTTAATTTCGTAAAAATAGTAGTATTTACATTCAATAAAATTCCAAGGGGTAAAGGTAAAGCACCAAAAACAGTACTGCCAAGTGATATAATAACTATTGAAAATTTAAAAGCACATACCAATAATGCTTTAGAAAAAATTAGTGAAATAAAAGGCTTAACAAGTAAAAACTATTTCTTACATCCTTATTTCGGTCATTTGAATTTAGGAGAAACAGTAAAATTTTTAACTATTCATACACAACATCATCTTAATATTATAAACGATATTTTAACAAAGTAAAATATCTTATACCATAAATATGTATCTTTTTTTTAAGCGAATTATCGATATTTTAATAGCAACCATTGCATTAGTATTACTTTCCCCTCTTCTCATTCCATCAATAATTATTTTATTATTTACAGGTGAAAAAGAAGTTTTTTATTTTCAAAAAAGAGTGGGCTTTAAAAACAAATTATTTGATATTTGGAAGTTTGCCACAATGCTTAAAAATAGCCCTAGTATTGGTACTGGAGAAATTACATTACGTAACGATCCTAGAGTAACTGCTTTCGGGAAAATTTTGCGTATGACAAAGGTGAATGAACTACCACAAATAATAAATGTATTTAAAGGCGATATGAGCATTGTTGGTCCAAGGCCATTAATGCAAGTAAGCGTTAATCTTTATCCGGAAGAAATTAGAAGTAAAATTTATAATTGCAAACCTGGTATGACGGGCATTGGCTCATTAATTTTTAGAGATGAAGAAAAAATGATTTCTGATGCCGAAGACCCTAAAGCAATGTACACCACTATTTATCCCTACAAAGGAGCATTAGAAATGTGGTATCAAAAAAATGCATCGTTGTATACCGATTTTATGATTATTTTTTTAACTGCTTGGTCAATCATCTTCCCCAAAAACCAATTGGTATATAAAATTTTTAAAGAGTTGCCTCCTAAAAATTTTTAATTTCTAACTTTTCTTTTTTGTTTTTCGAACAAATTTAAAAAACTGTTGTAGTATAATACTACAATGGACAATAATTTATTTACTATAAAAGATTTAGAAAATTTATCTGGCATAAAAGCACACACTATACGTATATGGGAGCAACGTTATAATTTTTTAAAACCAAGTAGAACTACTACCAACATTCGCTATTACACTAGCGAAGAGTTAAAAACAATTTTAAATGTTTCTTTATTAAACAAATATGGTTTCAAAGTTTCTCACATAAACAAATTAACAGATACTGAATTACAAGAAAAAATATTAACTCTTAATCAAGCCGAGGCACAACAAGAACGGCTAATTAATGAGTTAATACAACACATGATTGAAATTAAACTAGAAAAGTTTGAAGCTACACTAGATAAAACAATTATGCTAAAAGGAATTGATAAAACAATTACTTATTTGATATTCCCTTTTTTAGAAAAAATTGGTATTCTTTGGCTAACTAATCATATAAATCCTGCCCAAGAGCATTTAGTAACTAATATT
The DNA here is from genome assembly GCA_031408315.1 of Bacteroidota bacterium. Lineage (GTDB taxonomy): Bacteria > Bacteroidota > Bacteroidia > Chitinophagales > Chitinophagaceae > Ferruginibacter. Next base: position 1,614 of record JANNWD010000381.1, on the reverse strand, counting down.
ATACGCCAAAAATTAATTGTAGGAATAGAAAAAGCGCCTTCTTCTCTACAAAGCAATAAATCGCTTTTATTGTTTTTGCCCGAAGCAGAACATCATGAGTTGGGCTTGCTATTTATGCATTTTATGCTAAAAATAAAGGGGGTTAAAGTTATTTATTTAGGAGCAGCAGTACCCATAAAAGATGTTAAATATCTTGTAGAAAAACTAAACCCCACCTACTTATATACTCACCTAACCGCTGTGGGTAGAAATTTCAATTTTGATAAATTTTTAGTCAATATAAATGAGGTAATACCAAACACTCCGTTAATTATTTCGGGTTATTTAGCAAGTGCTCACCTTAAGCCAGTTCCACCTAACACACATCTTAAAAGCACCCTTAAATCTGTAAACGATTTTATATCAACTCTTTAAGTATTCCATTTATCAAATTAATTTTGTTTAATTTTAATTTAAAATAATTAAACAAAAAATTTGCTTTATAAAATTACTTTGTTTAACTTTGCATTATAAAAGTTAAACAAAATTTTATGTCAACCATCGAATTTACACAATTGCTTACTAAAAATGAAGAGTATTTAAAGCCCTTTGCAGTTACATTAACGAGGGATATGGAAACTGCAAAAGATCTATTGCAAGAGACTTTTTATCGAGCATTAGCTAATAAAGAAAAATATAACGTCGGTACTAATATAAAGGCATGGTTGTACACTATAATGCGTAATATTTTTATTAACGATTATCGCCGCAAAGCAAAGCAAAATACAATATTGGATTATACTCCCAACGAATTTTTGTTAGATAATCAACAAACAGCGATTGCGAATGCTGCAATCGTCAATTTGCAATTGAAGGAAATAAAAAAAGAAATTCATCAACTACCAGAAATTTTTAAAAACCCATTTATGCTTTATTTCGATGGATATAAATACAATGAAATTGCCGATATGTTGCATGAACCTTTAGGTACTATAAAAAGTCGAATACATTTTGCTCGTAAATTATTAAAGGAGCATTTAACTAGATATTAATAAAAATTGTTCCGTTTTAATTCCAATAGATTTATTTTACATTCTTGAAAAACATTGTAGTAATTGGTAGTGGCTTTGCAGGTTTATCTGCAGCTTGTTTTTTAGCAAAAGCAGGCTACAATGTAACCGTTGCAGAAAAGCAAACTAAACCCGGTGGCAGAGCTAGTCAATTAGTAGCAAATGGCTTCATATTTGATATGGGACCAAGTTGGTATTGGATGCCAGATGTATTTGAACATTTTTTTAATCAGTTTGGAAAAAAGGTATCGGATTATTACACGTTAGAAAGATTAGATCCATCGTACAAAATTTATTGGCAAGATGAGGAAATGAACTTGCCTGCAAATTACGATGAATTAAAAAAGTTATTTGAAACTATTGAACAAGGGAGTGGACAACGTCTAGACAATTTTTTAGCCGAAGCTCAATATAAATATGAAATTGGAATAAATAAACTGGTGCATAAGCCTGGGCAATCTGTCATTGAGTTTTTAGATTGGGATGTAATAAAAGGGGTGTTCAAGTTAGATGTGTTTACCAATATCAAAAAACATGTCAGTAAATATTTTAAACATTCAAAGCT
>JANNWD010000380.1:0-1786 GCA_031408315.1 Bacteroidota bacterium | reverse complement strand
GGGTTTAAGGGTTTAAGGGTTTAAGGGTTTAAGGGTTTAAGGGTTTAAGGGTTTAAGGTTGGTTCTGCAATTTAAGAAATAATGAACCAGAAAAAAACTCTCAAATTAAAGAACCTTTAAACGTCTTCAACCATTAAACGCTTTAAACGATCTCCTCACAACCCGCTATAATAATCATACCCCTGTTCAAACCAATAATCTGGTGGGCGGTTGTTGCTGAAGAACATGGTGCCGATACGTTTCAAATGTTTGATGCCATATTTAACAGGTATGATAAGACGTAACGGATAACCCTGGTTCATCGGTAGAGGCACTCCATTCATTTCATAACAAAGCATTGTTTGCGGATGCATCATGCTGGCATTATCAATACCTACATAATATTCGTTATCCGGTGTTGATAATCCCGTAAATACCATGTTGGTTTGTTTATCTAATCCATATTTTTTTACAAAATCACTGAAACGCACACCGCCCCAATGGGTTACCTGGCTCCAGCCTTCAATACATTTAAAATCAAAAATGATCTCAGTTTTTGGTAAGGCTTTTATTTCAGCTAATGTAATGAGTAAAGTATCGCCAGTGGATCTTACAAGGTGAAGCTTCCACGTAGCCGGATCAAAATTATCATTCAATCCTATGCGACCATTCACTCTTGGCCTGGCTACCGCTAAATTTTTAGGATAAACTTTTGAAAGATGCTGGTTGCTGAAAAAATAAGAGAACATAAACTCATTCGTATTTAAAACCGTTCGCAAAGGTTTTAAAGCGCCTTGTTCTTTTGGTTGATGCTGTAACCATTTCCATCCTGCAACACATGCGGCTATGAATAAAAAGAAAAACAAAAATGCCAGCAAGGTTTTATTTCTTACCTGTTTTTCTGTTACTATTTGTTCGTTAGCATTCATAATGGTCAGTTAATTTTTTGAAGAAGTTGTATTCGTTATGGATGCAGTATCTTTTTCTTCATGAATTTTTTCTTTTATTTTCTCTACTTCAAAACCGGTGACCATACCGCGGAAATTATTCCAGCCGGCAAGGACAACCTGTATAACATGCACAAGAAAAAAAAGAGAAAACAAAATTGTAATGATAAAATGTTCTGCCCTGGCCCATTCATATCCACCAAGCATTGCACAAAGCCAGTAAAGTTGTGCAGGTTTATAAATGGCAAAACCGGTTAGCAGCATCATAAAGCCCAAAATGATAACACCGGTGTATGCAATGCGTTGGGCTGCGTTGTACTTTTTTTGGGGAGGTAATCCTTTTTTGATTCGCAGGTCGTGTAACAGTACCAGCCATGCTTCTTTCAATGACCTTTTATTTGGAAAGATCAGTTTCCATTCTTTCGAAAAAAGTAAATAAAAAAAATAGATGATCCCGTTGATGGCAAACAACCACATGAAAACAAAATGCAGGCTCATGCCTTCGGCTAAACGGTAAGGAATATTGAGTGCTTTATTGAACGAATCGGGAAAGAACTTAAGTACTGTTTTATCTCCCCAGCCTAAACGATAAACATCATTGGCCCAATAAATAAGCAACCCGCTCCAAACCATAATAGCGAGTATGGGAAAATGAACCCAATGTAATAGTCGAATGGCAAGCGGATGTTTATGAATGATCTTCTTCATCAGGTACAATTTACTAAAAATATCCCATTGGATTTTCTTAGAAGCTGTCTAAAAATAAAATTTACATTCACCAGTTGCAGTTGGTCAGGCGACAAACTGCGGCGGTTTATGCCTTTGCTGGTCGCTGACCAGCAACTTTACGGCGCATACAA
>JANNWD010000379.1:0-2278 GCA_031408315.1 Bacteroidota bacterium | reverse complement strand
CGCACAAAGGCTGAACGCAACGCCGAATCCCAGTCCTATCTGGTAGAAGTCATCGGCGGGATCCAGACTATTAAAGCCCAGAATATCGAACTTCGATCGCGCTGGCAATGGCAAACTAAATATGCTCGTTACGTCAGTGCTGGCTTCAAAACCGCTCTCACCTCGACTACGGCTGGCTCGATTAGCGGCTTCCTGAATAAACTATCAGGCTTGCTCCTGCTCTGGGTAGGTACTTACCTAGTCTTGGACAAACAACTAACCCTGGGAGAATTAATCGCCTTCCGCATTATTGCTGGTTATACTACCCAACCACTGCTGCGGCTGGTACAATTGTGGCAAAACTTTCAGGAAACTGCACTATCCCTCGAACGCTTGAGTGATATCCTCGATACTCCCCAAGAAGTAGATGAAGATAATATCAATAACATCACCATGCCTCTAATTGAGGGACATGTGAAGATTGAAAATCTCACTTTTAGTTTTCCAGGTACCAATGTCAATCAATTAAATAATATCAGTGCTGAATTCCAAGCTGGGCAATTTGTCGGGATTGTGGGATTGAGTGGTTCGGGTAAAAGTACCTTGATGAAACTGATTCCCCGCCTATATGAAATCAACGGCGGACGGATCGTAATTGACAAGTATGATATTACCAAAACTGAGCTTTATTCCTACCGCCAACAGATTGGGATGGTATTGCAAGATACATTGCTATTTAGTGGCACCATTCAGGAAAATATCGCCCTGACTAATCCCGATGCCACCTCCGAAGATATCATCGCTGCTGCCAAAGTTGCTGCTGCCCATGACTTCATTATGGAGCTACCAAATGGGTACAATAGCAAAGTAGGCGAACGTGGTTCGGCTCTCTCCGGTGGTCAACGTCAACGAATTGCGATCGCGCGCACTGTGCTCCAGAAGCCCCGAATGCTAATATTGGACGAGGCTACGAGTGCCCTCGACTACGATAGCGAACGTCAGGTTTGTATGAACCTAGCCGAAACTTTCAAACAGCAGACAGTCTTCTTTATCACCCACCGTTTGAGCACAATCAAAACCGCCGATGTGATTGTGATGATGGACAAAGGATCGATCGTTGAAACAGGCACACATGTTGAATTGATGGCGTTGAAAGGTCGTTATTATTGTTTATATCAACAGCAAGAATCTCAAGTTTAGTTTAGTGGTTTAGTGGTTTAGTGGTTTAGTGGTTTAGCACTGTTCACCCTAAGCACTCCACGCATTTTATCCCCTACCTCTTCGCTCAGTGAGCGGAGCCGAACTGAAACCCCATGAATAGCCCAAACCAACAACCAAATCCCCAAACCAAAGACGCGAATAAAATCGCCAAACGGAAAATCGAACCTGGGGCACTGCGCCAAGTCGAGCAGCCGCAGATTGAGACATTTCAAGACGAAGAATTTGAGCAGTCAGTGGTGTTTCAGCAGTCTCGGAGCTGGTCGCGGGGGATTGTTTGGACGATTCTGGGCATTACGACTGGACTAGTCGCGTGGGCATGTGTAGCCCCGCTTGAAGAGGCTGTCACCGTTCAGGGCAAACTCGAACCGATCGATAAAGTCAAGGATGTTCAGGTACCATTGGCAGGGGTAGTTAAGCAGGCATTTGTCAAAGATGGCGATAAAGTTGTCGCCGGACAAAAATTATTGAGCCTAGAATCTACTGTATCCGAAGCCACCGTCGGTTCGCTCCAAAAGAATCTAGAGTCCCTGACTGCCGAAACTCGCTTCTACCGCAGCTTACTTGCTCAAGGCATCGGCACCGTCACCCCTCAGGCATTAGCCCAGCTCAATGTCCGTCCTGAAATCCTCGCCCTCACTACCAGCCGCAGCTCAATCCTAGCCGAGAATCAACTCTATCGCACCGAACTCAACGGCACAACTAATGCCACCCTCACCCCAGAACAACAGCAAAGGCTTCAATCTAGCCGTGCAGAACTATCCTCCAGGGTCAGCTCTGGTCGCCTGGAAATCGGTCAGGTTGACAACCAAATGCGCGAAAATCGGGGCAAACGAGTCAGTACTGGTGAATTATTAACTGATAATCAAGCCGTAATTGTCAACATCGAAGCCAAAGCGACCGCCAAAAAATCCCAAATTGCCGCTCAGATGGCTGAGAACCGCACCCGTCATCAATCTTCTCAGTCATTACTCACCAGTAGTCAAGCGATCCTGACTAGCTTGAAACCTGCTACAGCCGCAGGCGCACTCTCCCGCAACCAAGCCATCAAGCAAGAGCAAGAAGTTATTTCTCGTCAAAG
>JANNWD010000378.1:0-11664 GCA_031408315.1 Bacteroidota bacterium | reverse complement strand
ATTTAATGTTAATAGAAAAGGGTATTTATTTTTTAACTCTACTTATTCTTTAATAAGTGAAAGCGATTCTGTTTTTACAAAAGATATTCCGTTGCAACCTATTGAAGCTGGTGCTGCAATTGTGCTAAACAATATCTTTTTTGATAACAAACAATTTATACTTAAGCCAACCTCAATTATTGAGTTAGATAAAGTAGTGCAATTACTAAACGATAACCCAAAATTAAGAATACAAATTAGCGGTCACACCGATAATGTAGGCAAAGCAAAAGATAATTTATTGCTAAGTAATAATAGAGCGAAAGCAGTTACTAATTATTTATTACAAAAGGGCATCTTAGCAATAAGGCTTATTGCAAAAGGGTTTGGCAGTACCAAACCCCTTGCAGATAATAAAACCGATATAGGAAAAAGTATGAATAGAAGAACAGAATTGAGTGTGGTTAGTAATTAATTATTTCATACCTGCACAATCTGTCATGTGGTACTCATTATTATCTATAAATGCTTTGCCGTATGTGCCTCCACCATTATATTGTTGGCGTAGGCCAAAGCCTTGAAAAAAGCAAACCCCAGTGGTATATTTTACAAAAATAGTGTACCATTGGTTGCTGTACCTATAAATGGGAATGCCGTAATCATTGTTTTGTGTTGTCCATCCGCCATTGGACGAAGATGCATGAAATTTAACAACTGTGTGAGGGTCTAATTTAACATCAAAACTATTTTCGTACATAGCTATTAATTGTGCTTGGGTAAGTCCCATTGCCATAGCAGATGTTTTTTCAGTCCATTGTTTTGGTAATGGAGTTATTACATTTTTAATTGCACTAACTCTTAAATCGTTTAATTGGTCCGACTCTTTTAATATACCTGCTGCATGTTTGGTATCAAATTCATAATCAAAAAAATTAGTGTAAATAATATTATCACCCCAAATTGGTTTGCCCCAATCGTCTACCTTTTCATTTTTTACATAGAAGCCAATTTTGTATTTGCCATTTTTACTTAAAGTATATTGTGTGTGCATAGCTGCAAACATGGCGCCTCCCCAAAAATCGCCTTGTTTACCATTTTTATACATTTCAGCATCGGGTAGAATATCTACCGTTATACTTTTTGAATTGGCTTGTGCTGGGGTAATAGCAAAGGTTATAACTTGTTCTTTGGTTTCTATGGTTTCTTTGTAGTCGTTGTACAATATAAATCCAAAATTTATTTCATCATTATCGCCAATTTTAAGAGCATCTTTTATAGTGCCATTTGCAACTGAAATTTTTGCATAAATAAAATTATCAGAATGAAAGGTTTTAGTCACGTTTTTTTCTCCATAACTATATGGTGTAGTAGAAAAAGTAATACTTACATTATTATCAACAGGTTTCATTATTGGAGCTAACTCTGGGTAATCTTTTGCAAAATGAAAAATACCTTTTTCATCTGATTTTCTAATATGGTCATAAGGACTAAACATTCTTTTATCTGCTATAAGTTGGGATACAGTGTAGTTAGAGCCTCCGGATCGATAACCATATTGCTGATCGTACAAATAAAAAGTTGTTTCACTTTTTTCATTTATAGCGGCTTTAGTATTTTCTGCTATTGCAGGCTTATTGGTTTGAGTTGGTACCGCAGATGAAGTACTGGCTTGTGTTTGGCTTGGTGTTGTTACTTTATCTTTTGCTTTTTTTAAAAGGCCGCCGAGTTGGGCATTGGTATTTGTTGTTGCTACAAAAAGTATAAAAGCAGCTATTATTATTTTTTTCATTTTAAAAATGTTTTTTCGTTGTTTTTACAATTTTATTTTTTTTCTTTTTTGTATATTAATACATTCTGCTCAAAGGCATTTGTAAGCACCAATTTCATTTCGGTATCGCTTATGCTTATTATTTTGTAGGTATGTTCTACATCTTGTTTTGAAATAGCGTCGTTAAAAGAAAAAATAATCTCGGCTTTATCTTTGTCAACAGCATAAGTGCCATTGTCTTGTGATTCAATTGAAACCGTACTTTTTTTAGGAGCAGCGGGGTCTTGTGATACTGTTTCCCTCCTATTATCTGCCTTCAACTTATCGGCATTGCCAGAGGCAAAAACAAATACATCGTTGTAATAGTAAGTGGCATTGCCACCATCTGTACGCATTACCCAAGTACCTGCTATAAGTTCTTTATAATTTGCAGGTAGTTCTAACACTGATGCAGCGGCTTCCGCAGGTTTTGGGGTTTCAACAGATTTTGGGGTTTCAACAGGTTTGGGGTCGGCATTTTTGTTATTGTTGCAGGCAAATAGTGTGGTGCAAACTGTTAAAGCAATGATTGTTTTCTTCATGTTGTTTAGTTTTATTGTGTTTAATTTTTAAAATATTTTATTTACTTCCACAAACAAAATAGCACAGAAATGTGCCATTGTTATCTTTATAATCATACGCAATAGCAATATTATTATCTCTGTAAACTGCCAACTGAGCATCTGCTTTATACTTAGCATTCATTGTAGTTTCCATAGTTGCTTTAAACTTTTTTAAATCTACATCTTTACTATTAACAGTGTGTACGGTGTAATGATAGGTAATCATAAATTCGTTGTAAACACTTGCACTATCCATTCTCGTATTTTCATCTATAGGCATTGGGCATTTTTTATTAATTTCTTTTGCTGCTGCAAAAAGATTTTGGTTTGCAGATGAATTAGTACTAACTGATTTATTAGATGAAGCATTACTACAATTACTTAAACTAAATGCTACAAAAAAAGCTACTAAAATTATTAAGCTATGATTTTTCATACTCTTATTTTGATTTTTTTAAAACACTATTTAATGCTTTTGTTATTAATTTAGATGAGGCAAATATTTCTCCTCCATCATCAGGGTCGCTAAAGATTTCGCCGCCATCATCAGGGTCGGATGTTATGCCTAATGCTTTTATAATTGGTGTGGCATTTTTAGTAAATTTTTTATACGCCGATTTATCCCAAATGCTTGCGTTACTGGCTGTTTTGAGCAGTACCACAAAAAGCCTTTGAACACTATCTAATTCATTTAAAGGTTTTACAGCAATAGATTTAGCTGCTTGTTGTAGCTTTTGCAAAAAGATACTATTAGGTTTCGTAATTTTAATTGGTTTTGTTTTTTGAGCTATTAAAGTGAAGCTATTAATAAGTACTATTGCAAAAATTAAAATTTTTTTCATACTTTTTATTTAAAATGGTTAATACTAGGTAGAGTTATCTATTTTCCAAAATTTTGTATTTCTTTTTTACTGTACTCTTCCTTACACTCATTGGCAATTGCAGCAGCATCAAGCATTTTTTCATTAGCTTCTTTTTCAGTTTTAAATGTTACTACCATTTTTTTGCCTACACAATCGCAAATTCCTTGTATGCGTTTTAGCTGCGGTGCCTCTAAATCGTACTTACCTTTTGTAGCAGCATCAAAACAGGTTTTGCTTGCTGTGGCAGCATCCCACTTAGCAGCAGTGGTACTAGAGCAGCTAGCTAATAAAATTGCAATTGCCTGAATGAATATTTTTTTCATATTTATCAATACTGTGTGTTTGTATTTTTGAATCGCTGACCTTATAGTATATAATTACTATATTTTATCTCAATTATTATATGGCTTAATATTATTTTTCATAGCTCTCTTTTTTCTTTTTCATCCACTCTTCTTGGCATTCATTGGATATGGCAGTTGCATCTGTTATTTTTTCCTTAGCCTCTTGTTCGGTTTTATATTTCTCTACGGTTTTTCGTCCTACGCAATCGCATATTTCTTGATTAATTTTTAGTTGTTCAGTTGATACACTGGCTTTACCTTTTGAAATATCATCAAGGCAGATTTTAGAAACGCTTGCAGCATTCCATTTTGAAGTTTCTTTGTTGGAACAGCTAGCTAATAAAATTACAATTGCTGGAAAGATTATTTTTTTCATTTTTAATAATTTACATTTTTTAATAATTGGCTTTTTATTTTATACTTATATTGCATGCTCCACTATTTTTCTGCTTCTATAGCCTCTACACAATCTTTCCCTACAAGCATTTGATTGTACTTATCTGCATTTAACTCTGCTTCGGATTTATACTTAGCATACATTTTTTCTGCTACGCAATCACAGATTTTTTCTGCTTTTTCGGAAGTAACTGTACCTTCTTCAATGTATTTTTTATTATCTTCTATACACCATTTTTTTGCAGCTTCTTTATTCCATGGCTGTACATTACAGCTAAATAAAAAAATAGTAAAAGCACAAATTGGTAGTTTTTTCATATTAAATTTTTGGGTTAATAGTATATTTTTAAAATTGTCTATTAAAGATTCTACCAGTGGTATTTATCATTATCAGCTTACCATTATTTGCGGAAAGTGTTTTGCCATCACCACCATCTAAAAGGGTAAAAGAGCCAGTGCCATTCCATTGGTATATTTTACCAGTGCTATTAGTAATAAATACATTTCCGTTGTTTGCAACAGCAATATCTTTGGCATCGCTACCCGTAATTTGTGTCCAACCACTTCCAGTATATTTATAAATTTTACCAACTGTGTTAGTCATGTACACTTGCCCACCACCTGCCGCTATTCTTGCACCATCACTACCTTGCATTTGGTTCCAGTTAGTACCATTGTAGGTATATATTTTTCCTACTTTATTTATCATCCACATTGTTCCATCGTTGTTAACAGCAACATCCACAGCATCGCTACCTGGTATTTGTTGCCAACTATTATTTAGCAATTGATAGATTTTCCCAACTGTATTTACCATTACTACTTTATTGGCATTTGCAGCAATAGACATAGCATCGCTTCCTTGCATTTGGTTCCACATTACTCCATTGTATTGGTATATTTTGCCAGCGGTATTGGTTATATACAAGTTTCCATTATCACTTTGTGCTACATCTCTAGCATCACTACCAATCATTAATTTCCATGTAGTACTGCCCAATGCCCTAGTAGCAATATTAGTTTCACAAGCACTTTTTAAGTAATACTGGCTTACAATTCCTCCTTGCTGCTCTGCGTTATAATCGTCTAATTTTTTTTTACTATCACAGGTGTAATCATACACATCCGATTCTTTAATTTTATCTTTAATTACCGGTAAACTTTTTCCACCAATTGCTACTTTATTTTTGATACTACAATACACATGATTTACTACAAACTCTTTGGTGTACCAAGGCAAACCGTAGTGTTTTATTTGCCAAGCATGGGTAAGTTCATGTGCAAATATGGCTTTATTAATAAGGCAATTTTCGTAAAGGTTTCCCATGTTCATTCGTATATAGCCAGCACCAATTACTCCACCAATAGTGGGTCTTACGTAATATGCCCCGTTAGTTGGAGAAGTGCCGTCAGTTATCGTTATTTCATATTGTGTAGGAAATTCTCTAGGAAATAAAGTAAGTGCAAATAAATACTCCTCGGTAGTAATTGTTCTGGCTCTTTCGGCAAAAATATTTACCATAAAAAGTATTAATACAATTGTTGAGGTTATTTTTTTCATATTGTTTATTTATAAATTTATTTATCGCTAAATTTTATATCTACATTAGTATTTTTGTTTCTTACTATTAAAGTATGTTTATCAACTACTACTATTTTGCCAAATAGTAATGTATCTCCATTAAAAGATTTTAAAAAAATACTATCCTTATTTTGATCATTATAAATAACTCCTTTATATTGATGTGATTTTACATTTTTAAGTACTATATCATAATAAAAATATCCGCTCTCTTTAATTTCCATTCGTATAAAACCACTATCATTTTTATTATACCATACCCCTACCGTTTTTATTTTATCGTTTTTGTTACAAGCTTTTGGCATTAGTATGGCACCAATAAACCAAATAATAATTAAGCCAGGTATGGTTATTATCCAACGTTGTTTGCCTGCAATATTTTTTATCGATTTAATCATTCTTTTTATAATTTAAAAATGATATAGTTAAACCTTGTAGCACTTGTAAAATTGGCATTCATATCTACATTAATTTGTGTGGCAGATACTAATTTGGTTTGGTAAATAGTTCCTGTAGTGCCATCTACAATAGATACGATTACCATTGTGTTGGTAAAATCCCAACCTGATGGTACTGGTGGGTTAACGTTTATTCCTACAATGCTTAACCCCACTGCTACAGGCCTTATTACTGTGCCACTATACATTGTTCTTATACCACCTTGCACATCTAAATTTGTAAGTGGGTTTGTAGTACCAATACCAATGTTGGTGGTAACTGTTGCACCATTTACACCATTAATACTGCCTAAAACCATTGCGTTGCTTGCATCTACTCTGCTTCTATATCCTATTGCTGTAGCATTGGTTAAATTATTAACACCAGCATCTGCAAATGCACCTAAATAAGAATTATTGGTGCCGTTAAAATTGGTAAGTCCTGCACTTTTGCCAATGCCTGTATTAAAGTTGCTATTAGTGTTAGCCAAGCTATTTTCTCCTAAAGCAGTATTATCATTCCCAAAAGTACTTTCGCCCATTGCAAAATTCCCTATAGCTGTATTTCTGCTGCCATTTATATGGTCTTTAAAAGCCCATGCCCCCATTACTACATTGTTTGCACCAAGTGCTAAATTACTTGCTGCACTATCGCCTATGGCAACATTAAATTGGCTAGTTGTTGACTGTAGTGTTCTTAAGGCAAAGGCTCCAATTGCTGTGTTTGCCTTACCACTATTTTGATATAAAGCAAATGCCCCTACCGCAGTATTATTATCTGTAATTGAATTACTAATTAAAGCCGATACACCAACAGCAGTATTATTATTGGCATTATTATTATTACCTGCATAATTACCAATAAATGTATTGTACGTTCCCGTTTTGTTTCGTTGTCCACTATTATCACCTACAAAACAGTTATAACCAATTGTGTTATTTTCACCAGCCGATGAACCAAAGAATGTGCTTCCGTTTGCTGTATTTTTTCTGCCTGCTAAACTGCCAACTATTGTACTCAAATTTGCTATACTACTATCTCCGGCATAATCTCCAATTAGTACACTTCTATAACCTTGTGTTACATTATTAATATTATAACCAGCATGGTCGCCAATTATTATTGCACTAGATGCTTTACTATTATAAGCTGCACTATCGCCAATGGCCACATTACTATTACCAATACTATTAACTCCACTTGCAGCACCTAAATAATAGTTTTTAGTTGTAGCATCTAACCTGCCCATCCAATTATTGTTTTGCCTAAAACTTAGTGGCACATTATCTTTTGTACCAATAAAATGTGTTGCTGCATTTGTACCTATATTACCATTTGTTTTCCAGGCAATAGTATCAATACTATTACTTGCTGCAAGCCAAAGCCATTTTGTACCATCATAGTAATGAAACCCAATACTATCCGGTGCATTTTGAAAAATCAACAAGCCAGTTGCTGGTGTGGTAATAGCATTTTTTTGCAACTTACTCATACGTGGAATTAGCATGCCTTTAGTTGTACTACTAGCATCTAAAATGGCACTTGCATTTGCTGTAACACCTGAGTTGTTTATGGCTACATTTTGTGCAGTAACTATAAATGTTGTAAGAATTAGGAATGAGGAAATTAATATCTGTTTCATATTTGATTACTAAAGCTTATTATATACTATACAATTAATTTTATGAAACAAATATTGCTAACTTATGCTTTTAGTAACCTACCGTAAAGGAGTGATTTTTGGGAAATATTTGTATAATTGATATGATGTATAGCATTAATTCAAATTAATGCTATACATTTTCGCTAGAAAGCTTGGCAGAATATGGAAAAAAAATTAATGTCCCTATATGCTTTAAGTAGTTTTGAAAAGCAAGTAGCAAATACCCTACCGTAAAAGAGTGATTTTATAGTAATAAGTTGAAATTAAAAGAAATAAAAAATAACTTACATTAAATTCTAATTATGTCTTCTACTTTATTGCGTTTCTGTTTTATTTTTTTGATGACAATTAATTTTATATTACTAAGTACAGCTCAATCATTGAGCAGTATAGATTCGTTATTTACTAAATTAAAAAATGAAAAAGTAGATACGTTTATTTTAAGAAAATATACAACCTATTTAGATAGTTTAACAACAGATAAAAAAGAGGAAATAGAAATAATATCCAATTGGGTGATTGATAATGCAATTTTATTGCAGGCAGATAAAATTGAAATAACAGCTTCTGTTGTTTTAGCTAGCACTTATTTGGCTGCAGATAAATTAAAAGAAGCCACCGACTTGTACAATAAAGTAATTTTAATGGGGGTAAAAGAAGAAAAAAGTAATTACCAATATTTATCAAGGGCGTATATTGGAATGTATAATTACTATAAACAGACTGGAGAATATAAAATAGCAGCTGAGTACATTGATAAAAATTTATTGCTTTCTAAAAAATATGATTACAAAGCAGGTATTGCCAAAAGTAAATATGGATTATCTGGCCTTTTAGAAGACAACGGATACCCTAATAACAAAGATACATTTTACTTAAGGTTAAACTTAATGAACGAAGCCAGTGCTTTGTGGGCAACATTAAAAGATACTGCACAAATGTATAGAGTTAAAATTGGAATTGCCGAAACTTTGGCTGAATATAATTTATATGACTCGGCTATTTTTACACTTGAGTCAAATAAAATAAATTTAGTAGATAAATTTAATCAAAAATTTGCTGCTCCTTATTATTTTACCTTAGGCAAGGTTTACAACCAAAAAGCTGGTTACCTAAACGAGAAAAAAGAACTTCATGGTAAAGCAATAGATAATTTTCTTTTATGTATTTCATTTGCCAAAAAAAGTAATAATAATAAATACTTGCTTTGGGGGTACAATTGGCTATCATCTAGTTATAAATATATTGATGACTATAAAAATGCTTATAAATACAAGAATATTTTTTCTAACTTAAATGATTCAATTTTAGATGCAAGCTATTTACAATCAATGGCAAGTGCACAACATAAGTATAAAGTTGAAAAAAAAGATAAAGAGATTTTATTATTAAATACAACCAACCAAAAAAAATCTACCCTCAATAAAATTTTAATAGGTAGTGCCACCTCTTTACTATTTATTGGTTTACTTGGCTATAGAAATTTTAAAACCAAACAAAAATTACAACAAACCCAAATAACTCAACTAGAAAAAGACAAACAATTACTTGCCGTAGATGCCATGCTTAAAGGCCAAGAAGAAGAACGTAGCCGATTGGCTAAGGACTTACATGATGGGCTTGGCGGTATGCTTAGCGGCGTTAAACTCTCCTTTGTAAATATGAAAGAAAATATGGTAATGGATGCTCCAAGTGTACATTCGTTTGAAGCATCAATTTTGCAACTAGATAATACAATTGCAGAATTACGTAAAGTAGCTCATAATTTGATGCCAGAGGCATTAGTAAAATTTGGGCTAAAAAATGCGGTGTTAGATTTTTGTAATAGTATGCAATTAAGCAGCAAGACAAAAATTATTTTTGAGCAAATGGGTAACGACAGACCATTAAGCAACACAGCCGATTTATACATTTATCGGATTATACAAGAGTTAATAAATAACGCAATGAAACATGCAGAACCCAATCAAATTTTAGTACAATTAACAAAAGCAGAAAAAAACATTTTAATTACTGTTGAAAATGATGGGAAAGATTTTGATACATCTGCTATAAAAAATGCAACTGGCATTGGTATGCAAAGTGTACAACAACGAGTTAATTATTTTACAGGAAAAATAGATATTACATCTGATAAAAAAAATGGCACATCTATAAATATTGAATTAAATGTTTAAACATGATTAGTGTTTTTATAGTAGATGATCATCCATTAGTTGTAGAGGGTATTCTATCTTTTTTGCAAAAAGAAAAAAATATTACAGTTGCAGGTTATGCAAATACGGCACAAGCTTGTTCCGATTTTTTTAAAACAAATACAGCTAATGTTATTTTAATGGATATAAATTTACCCGATGGAAATGGGATGGATTTATGCAAGCAAATAAAAACGAATTATCCGGGAATAAATATTATTGCACTAAGCACTTTAAACCAAGGAAGCTACATTACAAAAATGGTAGAAAACGGTGCTAGTGGATATTTGCTCAAAAATGCTGACAGTGCAGAAATTTTACAAGCTATTGAAACAGTTGAAAATGGACAAACTTATTTTAGTTTTGAAGTAGGCAAAATATATAAAGCAACTACAGAGCAGCAAAGCCATGCTCCAATTTTAAGCAAAAGAGAAAAAGAAATATTAATGCATATTGCCGATGGATTAACCAACACCCAAATTAGCAAACAACTTTTTATAAGTATAGATACGGTTGATACACACCGAAAAAATTTATATACCAAATTAAAAGTAAATAACACAGCATTATTAATTAGAAAAGCAATTGAACATAATTTCCTATAGATACATTTTATTAGTTACTGAAAATTAAATAGTTGTAATATATTTACAACTTATTTTTATTAGTAATGACAAACGATTTACTCTACCAAATTGCCCTAACACTTATACCCAACATTGGCGATATACATGCCAAAGCCTTAATAAACATTTACGGTAATGCTCAAAACGTTTTTAAAGCAAAGAAAAAAGATTTAGAAAATATTGAAGGTATTGGTACGGTAAGAGCCAATAGCATAAAATACTTTACCGATTTTAGAAGCAGTGAAGCTGAAATAAAATTTATTGAAAAGTATAAAATAACACCGCTATTTATTACCGATGAAAATTATCCTAAACGTTTATTAAACTGCTACGATAGCCCACCAATATTATATTACAGAGGCAATGCTAATTTGAATACAACAAAAATTGTATCCATCGTTGGTACTCGTAAAAATACCGATTATGGAAAAATATTTACCGAAAATTTAGTTGAAGGCTTACAAGAACAAAATGTTTTAGTAATTAGTGGACTAGCATTTGGAATAGATACAATTGCACATAAAGTATCCCTAAAAAATAAGTTGCAAACTGTTGGCGTATTAGCACATGGTTTAGATAGAATTTATCCTTCTCAAAATAAATTACTTGCCAAAGAAATGATTGAACATGGCGGATTGCTAACCGATTTTATGAGCAACACTTTACCCGACAAACAAAATTTTCCTAAACGAAATAGAATTGTAGCTGGCATGTGTGATGCTCTAGTTGTAATTGAGAGTGGTAAAAAAGGAGGTTCATTAATTACTGCCGAATTAGCAAATGGATATAATAAAGATGTATTTGCAGTGCCCGGCAAAACAACCGATAAAAATAGTGAAGGATGCAATTACATCATCAAACAAAATAAAGCATTGCTTATTACCTGTGCAAACGATTTAATAGAAGGCATGAATTGGGCACCAAAAGAAAAAAATCAACAAAAAATACAACGCCAATTATTTATAGAATTAACGCCAGATGAAAAAATTGTTGTAGATATTTTACAACAACAAGATGGTATACAAATAGATCAACTTTATTTTAAAAGCGGTTTAAGTAGTAGTGCAGTAGCAAGTGCTTTATTAATGTTAGAAATGCAAAATGTGGTAATAAGCCTGCCAGGCAAAGTGTACAAATTAGCGTAACATCTTCCAACTTTGTACTTTCAACTTTCAACTTTATCTTTGCCTATGGCAACAATAAATAAA
>JANNWD010000377.1:0-16541 GCA_031408315.1 Bacteroidota bacterium | reverse complement strand
ACTTTACCAATTTTTTTATCTTCAAATGTAAAATCGTCTGCATTGCCTTCAAACTCTATAAATGGTTTTCCAAAGGGGTTTTGTAAGGTAAGTGTGCCATTTAATATGCCTTCAATCCTTGGTAATTTTTTTATAAAAGGTGTAAAATCGTTAATGTTTACATTTTTTAATTCTGCTACCACATCCGCCTTGCCTGTAACATCATTTTCTTTTGTACCAATAACAATTGCTTGATTTCCTTGGCTAAATTTAATTTCATTAGCATCAATTCTCGATTTGCTAATTATTAATTCCCCATCTTTTTCTAAATTCCATTTTTTATCATTTAAAATAAAAGAAGATGGAAAGAAATGTATTTTAACACCATCGGTTAATGTTTGAATGCTAGCGTTTAACTGAGCATCGCTAATAGTTTTAGATGCACTGGTAGATAAGTTTAAATTAGTAATATCTTTTGCCGAAACTAAAATTAATTTACTCTGTGGCAAATGTAAACTATCATTTATACCAATATCATCCACCGTTATTGTTGTGGCCAATGTATCCCCTGTACCTACCGATTCTAAATGTGTGTTTACAAATGTTTTTCCATCGTAACTAAACTCTGGCACATCGGCAATAAGGTTTAACTCATTACCGGGTATTTTTAAATTGCCTATAAATGTAGAGTTATTAAAACCCTTTAATCGCTTATCAATTATTTGTACGTATTCATCTACGTTTTTTGTTTTTATATTAAAAGTAAAATTTTGATTACTTAATTTACGTAATGGCTTTTTAAAATAGCTAGGATAATATTTATTTAGCAGCAGCGAAAAAGCATCGGGTAATTGTTCAATATTAAATTCTCCTTTTAAATCGCCTTCTACATCGTTACTATTAAAGGATAATGTTTTAATGCCATTTTCAATTGTAGAGGAGATGTGAAAATTATTTAACGATAATTGTTGTCCATTATGGGTTAACAATGCATCATCAATATCGGCACTACCTAAAAAATTATCTACATTTTTTCCTTTAAAATTTAAACTCAATTTTCCTTTTACTGTAAATTCATCTTGCGTTAAATTTAGTTTTTTAAGATTAGCTTTTCGTACAAATCCATCTAAATTAAATTGTGGATTTTTTTCATTAAAATCAATTAACCCTAAAGCTTCTTCAATAATCAAGTTTGGATCGTTTATAGAAAAATTCCCCTTAAATAACTTTTTATCTAAAGTGCCTTTTACCGCTAAATTTTGATAATTATAGTTTAGTAATTGTACTTGTTTTACATTGCCATCAAAATCTAGCTTCACATCTTTTGCTGTAAAACCCTTACCATTTATTTTACCATTAACAGTAATGCTGCCTAGTGTTTTAGTATTTAAAAAACTACCTAGGTTAAATGAGTTGGTATTAATTGTTCCTGAATAAACTGGTGATGAACCTTTGGGCAACTTCATATTTATATCTGCACTTATGTTGCCAAGGTTGGTACTAATATCGCCATAAGCCACAAAGTCGTTAATAAAACCAGTGTAGTTGCCCTTAAAGCGAATGTTGCCTAATTTACTAAGTTGTGGCTGCGTTATTTTTTTTAATGAGGGAAGAATGGTTACTAAATCGGCATAAGTAGTTTTTAAATCTCTCGATTTAAAATCGATAAACGTTGTGTTAATATCGGGTAATCCTCTTAATGCAATATCTCCATCAACAATACTGTTGCCACTTTTTATTAGCATATTTTTTGTAACCAAATTATCAACTGTGCCTCTTGCATTTCCACTTAGTT
The DNA here is from genome assembly GCA_031408315.1 of Bacteroidota bacterium. Classification (GTDB taxonomy): domain Bacteria; phylum Bacteroidota; class Bacteroidia; order Chitinophagales; family Chitinophagaceae; genus Ferruginibacter. The sequence goes on along the minus strand of JANNWD010000377.1, from coordinate 14,767 downwards.
CAAAAAGCCTATTCCATGTTTTTAATTTTGGTGCAAAAATGGCAATATCATCGCTATGCAGTTTGCTATTTTCAAATTTGCCTTCTAATTTTACGCTGTGTAAAAAATCTCTCATATCTGCACCTAAATCAGTATACCGCATTGCATAATAATTACTCAATCTACTTTTTGGGGTTACTAATTCTAACTTATTAAACTCCATCATTTCTGGAGTAAGTTTTAAAAATGCATCCAATTTTTTTATATCCAACCCACTTTTTTCTTTAGTAATTAAGTTTACGTTTATTAATGCAGTGTCTAGTAAAAAGCGTATATTTTTTAAGCTGCCATTTATTTGGTTAAAGGCAAGATGTTGCCCATCAAATTTATCTGTAAAAGGTAATCGTTCGGTTTCTTTATCTACAGTAAATATTCCATCTTTTATGGTGATTGTATTTACACTTACATTCCACTCATCGTTATTCCATTTGTATTTTGTAGGGATAGTAGGAGAGCTTTTTGGCGCAGAAATAATACCTAGTTTAGATTTATTGCCTGTGTAATCGGATGAGGTATAAATAGGATTTACTAAATCGATACTATTAATATCAATTATTTTTTTAGCAAAATTTATGGTGTTTGCTTTTAAATCGAATTTTTTTATTGTGGCATTAGTATTTTGCCCACTCCATTCATCTATTTTATTAAACCGTAGGTTTTCAATTTCAATAACTTTTAAATCTAATTGTAAACCTTGTTTCTTTTTTTTACCAGTGCTAGGGCTATCAAAATAATCTACTAAAAATTGATAGTTCCAAATACTATCTGTTCTTTTTAAATTGATGACTGTATTTGTTAAACTTGCAAAACGTAAGGTTGCACTATCTTTTAAAAAAAACCAATCGGTAATGTTTACGTTAGCTTTTTCGGCATATAATAAAGTGTCTTGTTTTTTATCTTCTACATAAATACCTTCTACATTCATTTTATTAAAAAGGCTAAAATCCACATGCTTTACTTCAACTTTTGTGTGTAAAGTATTAGATAATGTATTAGCAACTTTTTTTATTAAAAAATTTTGAAACGGAGTATAATTTATGGCTAGCCAAAGTGCAGCTATTAGTAAAAAGGCACTTCCAAAAAAAGCAATTTTGTGTTTTAATTTTGTAAAAGTGTAGGCAAATACTATTGATAAAAGAAAAAGTAAACTATAAAAAATTAATTTGTTTGGTCCATATACAAAATAGCACAACGCCGCAAACGCTGCCCAAAAAAGCAGTATTAATGCTGTCCACTTTAATATGTTGAAAAACTTACGCAGGGATAAACTTATTAGGTGTAAAATTAACCATTTGCCTACAATAGGCAAATAAGATACCAAACTACGTTTTTTAAGCTAAAAATTATTTAAAATAATAGCCAATATTTAGGCTAAACATACGGTTTTGAATATTTCTTCCATCAAACTCTTCGTTATTATTAATATTGGCTAACCCGGGTGTGTAGCCAACTTCTACAAACATTTTTTTAAAATGATAACCTACGCTACCTATAAGGCTTAAGTCGAACATTCCATATCCACCATAACCAAATTTTATTTTTTCAGAGGTTGTTACATTGTTAGTAGTGGTAATTTTTTGTTTACCAAAATTAGTAATGCCCAAAATTGGTCCGGCTGTTATTACAAAAGTATTTTCGGCTACAGGAAAATCTACACTTAATAAAGGGGCAATGTCAAAATAATGGATAGTATAATCTTCTTTTTTTATATTGCCCATTTTGGGGTTTATGATAAAGCCTTTCATACTATAGCCCACATATGGCGAAAAATGTAGTACTCCATCAAAATCCATTTTTGTGGTAACTGCTATGCCAAAGCCACTTTTTGCAGTTACAGGTTGTTTTACGCCTGCATACAAAGCTCTTGCACTTGTGTAGTTATAACCAGCTTTTATACCCCATTTGTTGGTTTGGGAAAATATGTTGTAGGTAGATAGTGTAAAAAGTAAAATCGCTAAAATATGCTTCATATAATTTTTAATTATTGATAAAAGTACCATTTAAAAATAACAGAGGCAAAAAAGAGGGAATAGGTTGTACGTTTACTTTTTCATGTTATCATTAAAATTTTGCGATGTTCCTTTTGGTATAGAAAGATTTTGCCATTCTTTTTGTTTAATTAATCTGCCTAAATACACAATTTGCCCAACATGGTAAGGATAATGTGCTAACTGTCTATTAATAGCATCTACCACTAACAAATCCTCAGTACGAATGGTTATAGTTTTAAGCAAATCATTTTCTGTTAAGCTTTGTAGTGTATTTAAATAACATTGCCAGCCTTTTTCCCAAAAGGCAATTAATTTTTCTTTGGAAAGATGTTGTTCTTCAAATTCGGTATCTCTATTTCGCCACTCTTTTTCTCCATCGGTCGTTAAAAAATTGGTCCAGCGGCTAAGCATATTACCTGCTAAATGTTGAATAATTATGGCAATGCTGTTACTTTCTGCATTGGGTATAAAATGAAAATCGGCTTCGGCTAATTGCTCAAACGTTTTATCACCAAGGGTTTTGTAATAGTTAACTCTTGTAATGGATGATTGTAGGAAGTGGGAGGCTAGAGACATAAAATTCTTGATTTTGGAGTTTTTAATTTTAGGCAACATATTTATAATTATTGATTGACTCAATACCCCTCAGCAGAATCATCGCCTCTTTTATCACCAATTGCTACTATTTTTTTATCCTTTATCATTATTAATTCTGTTCGTCCAATATTTCCTCTTTGTGTAATTTTGTAGCCCATTTTTTCTAATGTCTTTTTTGTGGTTGCATCAAAATATTTTTCTATAAAATCTTCATCGGGTAGCCATTGATGTTGAAATTTTGGTTTGTTTACGGCATCCTCAGGTGTCATTCCAAAATCAATAACATTAACAATTGTTTGAAAAACGCTTGTAGGTATGGTAGTACCACCGGGTGTGCCAACTATCATATAAGGTTTATTATTTTTTAAAACAATCGTTGGAGTCATGCTACTTAACATTCTTTTGCCGGGGGCAATGGCATTTTTTTCGTTACCTACAGCACCGTACATATTAGGCACACCGGGCTTTACGCTAAAATCATCCATTTCATTATTTAAAATAAACCCTGCACCACTAACTACGGTTAGGCTGCCATAACTTCCATTGAGTGTGGTGGTAACCGATACTGCATTTCCTTCAACATCTACAATACTTATATGTGTGGTTTCTTCGCTTTCTTTTATTATGCCAGCTTTTGTTTTTTTGCTACTACCAGCTATTTTTGGGTTATAATCTTTCATTCGTTGGGTAAGGTATGTTGAGCTAACCAATTTTTTTACAGGTACTTTTACAAAATCTGGATCGCCTAAAAATTCGCCTCTATCGGCAAAGGCTCTACGTTCTACCTCTGTCATTAATTGTACACTTTCTGCTGTTTGAAATTTTAGTTTACCAATCTTTTTTTGCTCAATCATTTTTAGCATTTGTTGCAAAATAATACCGCCGCTACTGGGTAATGGCATAGTTATTATTTGATGGCGTTTATACATAAAATTTTCCACAGGTCTTTCTTTTGCTGTATATTTTTCTAAATCATCGTAATTAATAATGCCGCCATTGTTGTGCATTTCGCTAACAATTAACCTTGCCGTTTCGCCAAAATAAAAACCTTTTTCGCCGTTGTCTCTAATGCGTTTTAAGGTGTTAGCTAAATCTATTTGTAATAATGTGTCGCCAGCTTTCCATGCTGTTTGTTTTACAAACGCAACTGGGGTTTTATTTAATGCTAAAAAATCATTTTTTAAATCGTTAAATGATTCTGCTTCAGTAGCCGTAATAGCAAAACCATTTTGTGCTAAATCAATAGCAGGTTGTATTAAAAGCGAAAAGGGAAGTTTACCATATTTATGCGATGCAAATAAACCAGCAACGGTACCAGGTACACCTGCAGCTAAATGTCCATCTTGCGATAGGTTCATTTGCGGATTTCCATTAACATCTAAATACATATCTCTGCTGGCTTTGCCCGGTGCTTTTTCTCTGTAATCAATAGCAATATTTTTACCGTTAGATAAATGAGCAACCATAAAACCACCACCGCCAATATTACCAGCACCAGGATAAACAACCGCTAAAGCTAACTGTGTGGCAATTGCTGCATCTATTGCATTGCCACCTTGCTGTAAAATAGATAAACCCACTTTACTAGCCAGCGGATGTGCAGATACTACTGCTCCGTTTTTACATTCTATTTTTTTGGTAGAACTGTATTGATAAGCATTTATAGTAACTTGACTATTAGCATATAAAGATAGAAGCAGGAGGCTGAAGGTCAATAGCAGTATGCGGTACAAGAGTGCGATGCAACGATGTTGATACATGAACAAATGGTTGGTTAAAAATATTTATCGAATATACCAATTAAACAGTATTGTTTTATATGTATGGTTTTGGCTTTTTTAGTTATTTTCGTTGGATATATTTATACAAATGAAGAAACTATTTTTTGCTGCCATTTTACAAGTTGTTGTTGCACTAAGTTTTGCACAAGTAAAAAGTCCTAACGAATTTTTAGGATACGAATTAGGAACAAAATGGACACCACATTTTAAAATTGTAAACTATTTTAACTATGCAGCCACGGCTATGCCGCAAATGATAAAGCTGGAAAAATATGGCGAAACCAATGAAGGAAAAGATTTGCTTTTAGCAATTATAACAGCCCCAGAAAATTTTAGTAAGTTAGATGAAATAAGAAAAAATAATTTACGCCTTACCGGTTTATTGGCAGGAAATGCTGTTGTAGCAAATGCTCCAGCAATTGTATGGCTTAGTTATAATGTGCATGGTAACGAAACTAGTAGTAGCGAAGTAGCTATGAAAACATTGTATGAATTGCTTAATAGCAGTAGTGCACAAACACAACAATGGCTAAAAAATACTATAGTAATTATTGATCCTTGCCTTAACCCAGATGGTAGAGATAAATACGTAAATTGGTTCAATAGTGTAGTGGGTAAAAAAACGAATGCCAATGCCGATAGTAGAGAGCATAGTGAGCCTTGGCCGGGTGGAAGAACTAATCACTACAACTTTGATTTAAATAGAGATTGGGCTTGGCAAACACAAGTTGAAACACAACAACGATTAAAAAAATATAACGAATGGATGCCGCAAATCCATTGCGATTTTCATGAGCAAGGCTATAATAGTCCCTATTATTTTGCACCTGCGGCAGAGCCTTTTCATGAGGTTATAACTCCATGGCAACGGGAGTTTCAAAATACTATTGGTAAAAATCATGCAAAATACTTTGATGCTAATGGTTGGTTTTATTTTACCAAAGAAGTTTTTGATTTATTTTATCCATCCTACGGAGATACTTACCCAATGTATAATGGTGCAATTGGTATGACGTACGAACAAGCTGGGCATAGCAGCGGCGGATTAGCAGTTATAAAAAATGATGGTGATACCCTTACACTTAAAGATAGAATTGCTCATCATTTTACTACGAGTATGAGTACTATTGAAATAGCAAGTAAATATCAAACCAAATTGATTACTGAGTTTCAAAACTATTTTGCTACGGCAAAAAATGTCGGGTATAGTAATTATAAAAGTTTTGTTGTAAAAGGGGATGATACCGAACGAAGAAATGCTTTTTTATATACCCTAGAAAAAAATGGAATTGTATATAAAAGCGTAAGAGCAGATAGAAATGTAACTGCTAATGGATTTGAATACAATACTGGCAAAGAAAGTGCTTTTAACATAACTAAAAGCGATATAATTATCCAAAGCAAACAGCCACAGTCTGCAATGGTAAAGGTTTTGCTAGAGCCACAAACTAAATTGCCCGATAGTGCAACGTACGATATTACCGCTTGGAGTTTACCTTATGTGTATGGGCTAAATGCGTTTGCTTGCAAAAACGAAATACAAAATGGAGAAGAAATTATAATTACAAAAATTAGTAATAGCCCAACAAGCTATGGCTATGCATTTAGATGGGGAGGTGTAAATACCACAAGTTTTTTAGGCAAGCTTTTGCAAAAAAACTGTGTCCTAAAATTTGCCGAACAACCTTTTTCAATGGGGAATGAAAACTTTGAAAGAGGAACTATATTGGTATTACCATCTACCAAAAATAATATGAATGACATTATGCAACTAGCTAGTGCAAACAGTATTCAATTGTATGCTTTAAATGGCGGCATGGTAAATAAGGGGTTTGATTTTGGTAGTGAAAAAATTCATTTGCTTAAAAAGCAAAACGTGGTATTGCTTACTGGTAAAGGTGTTGATGCTAATGCTGCTGGTGAAATTTGGCACTTTTTTGAGCAACAATTAAATTACCCTATTACATTAATTAATGCTGAAGAAATTGGCGATGTTAACTTAAAAAATATTGATGTGCTTATTTTGCCTAATGGCAGGTATAAATTTTTAAGTGATAAAGATGCTAGTGCCGATTTAAAAAATTGGGTAAGGCAAGGGGGTAAAATAATTGCTATTGATAATGCTGTAGCACAAATGGCTAACAACGATTGGGGTCTAAAAATTAAGAAACCAGAAGAAGAAAAAAAAGAAGATAAAAATATTTATGCCGATTTAAAAAAGTACGCCGATAGAGAAAGAGATGGTGTTTCGGGCAATATTCCTGGAGCAATTTATAAAGTAGAAATGGATGATACACATCCATTGGCATTTGGCTATAACAAAAATTATTTTACACTAAAACAAAATGACAATGTGTATGAGTTTATGAAAGAGGGTTGGAATGTGGGCATAATAAAAAAAGAAAATCAAGTGGCAGGGTTTGTAGGTAGTAAATTAAAAGACAAAATAAAAGATGGAACCGTACTAGCTGTGCAGCCAATGGGTGCTGGCTCAATCGTTTATTTTGCAGACGATCCAATATTTAGAAGTTTTTGGGAAAATGGAAAATTGTTGTTGAGTAATGCAGTGTTTTTGGTGGGGCAATAATTAATTAACAATTAAAAATTGAAAATGAAAAATATATTTTGTGTACTAGTAGCCTTGATTTTTTCAATCAATTTAATGGCACAGCAAAAAGTAAATAAAAAAAGTCTTAAGCAATTAAAAAATAGAATGGAAGGTTCGTTTAACAGTAGCCTTCAATCCAAAGCCGACACATCGTATTTTGATATTCATTTAAATATGAAACAAATTTGGACCAAACGTAAAGATGGATATTGGTTGTATGTGGAGCAAGCCGTAGCATCGGCCTTACAAAAACCCTACCGCCAACGTATTTATCATTTATATAGTAAAGATGATACAACTTTGGTAAGTAAAGTATATGAAATACCACAGCCACTTAGGTTTGTAGGAGCACATACTAATATAGATTTATTAAAAAGTATTACCGTTGATTCATTGATTGATAGGCAAGGTTGCGGAATTTTTCTACACAAAAATGCAGATGGAAATTATGTGGGTAGCACACCAGGTAAAGAATGTTTGAGTAGTTTACGTGGAGCAACTTATGCAACTAGTGAAGTAATTATTGAAAAAGATAAATTATTAAGTTGGGATAGAGGTTGGAGTGCAGCTGATAAGCAAATGTGGGGTGCAGTAAAAGGCGGCTATCAATTTGTAAAACAATAAATTTTAGGTATCAAAGTAAATATAAAATGAATTTTAACAAAACTAACTTATCGCCTTATCGCCTTTTCGGCAACATTAATTTGCGTCAGCAAATTACCTTTGCGTCTCTGCGTCTTTGCGGTTACCTTTATTTGCGTAAGCAAATCCTATTTTTTCTTCTTGTCTTTTCAATAGTAACAAATGCCCAAACCCCAAAGTCCTACACATCTTCCGAAATACTACAAAATATAAAAAAGTTAAATGTACTTGGTTCGGTATTATACATTGCGGCACATCCTGATGATGAAAATACAAGGCTGCTAGGATATTTAGCTAATGAAAAATTATACCGTACAGGTTATTTAAGTTTAACAAGGGGCGATGGCGGACAAAATTTAATAGGTGATGAGCAAGGTATAGACTTAGGATTAATAAGAACGCAAGAATTATTAGCTGCAAGGCGAATTGATGGAGCAGAACAGTTTTTTACCAGAGCTTATGATTTTGGATATAGTAAAAGCCCAGAAGAAACCTTTAAAACTTGGGGGCATCAAAAAATTTTAAGCGATGTGGTTTGGGTAATTCGTACGTTTAAACCAGATGTAATTATTACTCGTTTTCCCACTACTGGGGAAGGAGGACATGGACACCATACGGCCAGCGGTATTTTAGCTGAGGAAGCATTTGATGCAGCTGCCGACCCAACAAAATTTCCTGAGCAACTGAAACTTACAAGTGTATGGCAAGCCAAGCGTTTGCTTTGGAACACATTTAATTTTGGAAGCAACAATACACAAAATGAAAGTCAGTTTAAAATAGATGTGGGTGCTTACAATCCTTTGCTGGGAAAGAGTTATGGAGAAATGGCTGCACAAAGTAGAAGTCAACATAAAAGCCAAGGCTTTGGTGTGCCTAGCCAAAGAGGAATAAGTTTTGAATATTTTAAAACAATAAAAGGGGAAGCACCAGTCAAGGAATTATTTGATGGGGTAGATGTTGAATGGACAAAAGAAGCAATGGATAATCTTTATATGCAACAACTTAGTAAAATACAGTATAAAATTAATGAGCTTAAAAATACTTTTTCAATTAGTAATCCAGAAAAATCAATCCCAGAATTAGTAAAATTGTATACTGATATAGAGGTAAATGTAAAAGATGAATACTGGAAAAAACAAAAACTCTCCGAAACAAAAAACTGTATTGAACAATGTGCAGGTTTATTTATGGAAGCTACAACAACTACTCCTTATGCAGTGCAAGGCGATAGTTTAAAATTAAATTTTGTAGTAAATAATAGAAGAGGAGATAGTATACAAAGTGCCGACGTAAAAATTGAAGAAGAGTATTTAATTTTTGATCAATTAAAGAAAAATGAAAACAGAATAAAAACCTATAGCCAATTCATTCGTTCAACCGCTACGCTTACACAGCCTTATTGGTTAATAGAGCCAATGGATAAAGGCAGCTTTAATATAACCGACCAAACGCTTATTGGCAAAGCCGAAAACAACCCAATTAGTATTGATTTTAGTATGATGATTGAAGGAAAAGAATTTGTATTTACAAAACCTATTCGTTATAAATACACAGATCCTGTGAAAGGGGAAGTTTTTCAACCGGTGAATGTGGTGCAACCAATAAGTGTAGTACCAGAGCCTCAATTTTCGATTTTAACTTCTAAAAATAAAGTAGTTAATCAAAATTTTTTGATAAAAAGTTACAGTGATGTAGATGGTAAATTTTACTACTATAATGATTTGGGAATAAAAAATTATTTTTCTCCAAATAATCCATTTGCAAAAAATAGTACAAAAGAAGTTATTCTGCCAATTTCTACCAAATCTGATGAATATGCTTTTGGTGAGTTACATTATGAAATTAATAAATTATCGGATTATAAAGATGGATTTAAAATGATTTCTTACGATCATATTCCTAATATTATTTCTCCAAGAAAATCTTTATTCTCAACAAAATTTATAGATGTTAAAATAACTGGCTCCCACATCGGTTACATCGTAGGTGCAGGTGATAAAGTACCACAAGCTTTAGAGCAAATGGGTTATAAAGTAACACTATTAAAAGAAAGCGATATTACTGCTAACAACTTAAAACAGTTTGATGCTATTGTTACAGGTGTAAGAGCATACAACACTAACGAGTGGATGAATAATGTGTATGATGTGTTGATGCAATATGTAAATGATGGTGGTGTAATGCTTACCCAATACAACACCAGCAATCAAATAGGGCCAATAAAAGCAAAAATTTCTCCTTATCCATTTACTATAAGTAGAAACAGAGTTACAGATGAAGAAGCTAAAGTAAATTTCTTACAACCAAATCATCCTGCATTAAATTATCCTAATAAAATAACTGAAAAAGATTTTGAAGGATGGGTGCAAGAACGTAGTGTGTATCATGCCGAAAAAATAGATAGTAATTACAAAAGAATTTTAGGCTTTAAAGATTTTGGTGAAACACAACAACAAGAGGGCAGTTTAATTATAGCCGATTATGGCAGAGGAAAATTTGTGTACACAGGCTTGGCATTGTTTAGGCAATTACCTGCTGGTGTACCAGGGGCATATAGGTTGTTAGCTAATTTATTGGCCACAAAGGAAACACCCAAAATAGAAAAGCTTGCTATAAAAAAACAAAATTTGCCATTGCCTAAAAGTAAAGTGGTTATCAAAAACAAAAATTAATAAAAGAAAAATTCCTAATTCCTAATTCCTAATTTTTAATTCTTAATTAATCATTTGAGTACACTAGATTGGACTATACTCGTTACAATTCTTACCAGCATCATAGCTTATGGTGTGTACAAAAGCCGTACGACAAAAAATTTAGATGGTTATTTTTTAGGTAATCGGCAAATGCCTTGGTATATAATTTTGTTAGGCATAATGGGTACACAAGCTAGTGCTATTACTTTTTTAACTGGGCCAGGCCAAGCCTATAGCGATGGTATGCGTTTTGTACAATATTATTTTGGCTTGCCTTTAGCTATGTTGGTTATTGCTTTTGTATTTGTACCAGCATTTAATAAATTAAAAATTACTACGGCGTACGAATTTTTAGAAAATAGATTTGATATAAAAACCAGAACACTCACTTCGTTTTTATTTTTGGTAAGCCGTGGATTAAGCACAGGTATAAGTGTGTATGCACCAGCTATTGTATTAAGTACTTTATTTGGTTGGAATATTTATGTTACCAATATTTTAATGGGTGGCTTTTTAATTATTTATACCGTAAGTGGTGGTGCAAAAGCCGTGGCACATACCCAAAAAATTCAAATGCTATTGGTGTTTATTACATTGGGTTTAATTATTTATACGGTCATCAAACTATTGCCCAATGGGCAATCTGTAACGCAAGCTATTGCTGCCGCAAAAGGTTTTGGTAAGATGAATACTATTACTACTGGCTTTACCGATAAAGGTTTTAACTGGAATGATAAGTACAATATTTTTAGTGGAATTATTGGCGGCTTTTTTTTAGCACTCAGTTATTTTGGTACCGATCATAGCCAAGTTGGAAGATATATTACTGCAAAAAATACGACAGAAAGTAAACGAGGATTATTGTTAAATGGGTTGGTAAAAATACCTATGCAGTATATTATTTTAATGTTGGGTGTTTTTACTTTTTTATTTTACATAAATAATAAAGCTCCTATTTATTTTGATACCGTAAAACAAGAAAAAGCTTACGCCACTGTTTATAAAGATGAGCTTCAACTAATAGAAAAAAACTATGCATTATTGTTAAATGAAAGCAATATCGAACAAGCAAATAAAAGCCGGGAAGAATATAAGGCGATAATGAAAAAAGCATTGCCAAATGAAGATATAAGTGATACCAATTTTGTTTTCTTACGTTTTGTAATGGACTATTTACCTAAAGGATTGATAGGGTTGTTTATTGCTATATTATTTTTATCGGCTTGGGGTAGTATAGCTGCGGCTTTAAATGCTTTAGCTGCTTGTACTGTTGTTGATTTTCATCAACAGTTTATAAATAAAAATTTAACAGATGAACAAAGCTACAAAACAGCAAAGTGGTACACACTAGGCTGGGGCTTGTTTTGCATAGTAGTGGCTATGTTTGCCACTAACATTGGCAATAGTTTAATAGAAACGGTAAATATTTTAGGCTCCTTATTTTATGGCGTTATTTTAGGCATTTTTTTAATTGCTTTTTTTGCTAAAAAAGTAAAGGCTAATGCAACTTTTATTGCGGCTATTCTTTCCGAAATTTTAGTAATTGCCATCTATAATTTAGAAATTGTTTCGTTCTTATGGTTAAATGTAATAGGAGCATTATTGGTTATTTTTATTGGAGTTGTACTGCAGTTGTTTAGTAAGAATAAAACCAAAGAGAAATAATTTATTTGTGGAAAAATGTACTCTACTCATCTTAGTAAAAACTTACTACTATGGCAGAGATTACAACAAACACAACCTCAAAACATACAGGTGTAAAACGCCTTATTAAAAAAAGTACCAAAGTTGATTTAACTCCAATGGTAGATTTAGGCTTTTTATTGATTACTTTTTTCGTTTTTACAACAACAATGGCAAAGCCAACAGTAATGAATGTTGTAGTACCAAATGATAAAGATTCTACCATTAATGATCCAGTTTGTAGTGCATGTGTATTAACTGTTTTGTTAGATAAGAATAATACTATAAAATATTTTGAAGGTGAAGAAAGTACAGCAACTATAAAAGAAACAAATTTTTCTGCCGAAGGCATACGTAAAATTTTAGTAGATAAAAAACAAGCTGTAAAAAATACTAGAGGTAATGCCAATCAAATGGTTCTTATTATTAAACCGCTTTCAACATCTACCTTTCAAAACTTTGTAGATATTACAGATGAAGTTGCCATTAGTGGAATTAAGAAATATTATGTAGATGATATTAAAGAACCGATAATTGACAATAGAAATAAGTAGATTTTGAAATCTGCCTTATCCTCTGTATCGGTAAGACAGAAATTTTATAAAAGGATCTCTGCGTCTTTGTGTCTATGCGGTTAGTCTTACCTTTGCCTCATGCAAAATCATTTATTAGGATGGGATGATACCATTGTAGCACTTGCTACAGCCCAAGGCGTTGGAGCAATAGGTGTTATACGTTTAAGCGGTGCCAATGCCATTACAATTACTAATCAATTATTTCCTAGTAAAAATTTAGCAAAACAAATTTCACATACTTTGCATGTAGGCTTATTAAAAGAAGATGATATTGTATTAGATGAAGTTTTAATTTCTCTTTTTAAAAACCCTAAAAGTTACACCGGCGAAGATGTTGTAGAAATTAGTTGCCACGGTAGCCCATTTGTACAGCAACAAATTATAAATGCTTGTGTGCAAAAAGGAGCAAGAATTGCAAAAGCCGGAGAGTTTACTCAAAGGGCATTTTTAAATGGCAAATTAGATTTAACCCAAGCTGAGGCAGTAGCCGACATCATTGCATCTAACTCACAAAAAGCAACACAAATTGCATTAAGCCAATTACGAGGTGGTTTTGCAAACCAATTACAATTATTAAGAGAAGAGCTGATAAATTTTGCCGCATTGATTGAATTAGAATTAGATTTTTCAGAGGAAGATGTGGAGTTTGTAGATAGGAAAAACTTACACCAAAATATTGTAAAAATTCAAAAAGAGGTAGAGCCACTTTTACAATCTTTTAAATTAGGCAATGCAATAAAAAACGGAATACCAGTTGCCATTGTTGGTAAACCTAATACTGGAAAGTCAACGCTACTAAATGTTTTATTAAATGAAGATAGGGCTATAGTTAGCGACATTGCTGGTACTACAAGAGATACCATTGAAGATACTATACAACTAGAAGGTGTAAACTTTAGATTTATTGATACCGCAGGATTAAGAGAAACAATTGATGTGATTGAAAAAGTAGGTGTAGCAAAAGCAAAACAAAAAATTAGTGAAGCAGAAATAATTTTGTTGGTTGTGGATATTTTCGACCCTATTGAAAATATAATACCTGAATATAAAAATTTAGAATTAAGAGCAGAACAAAATTGTATTATTGTTTTAAACAAACTAGATGAAATAAGTACTTGCGATGGTTACGATATTGAGGAAGCAATTGCAACACTAAGCCGCATTAATACATTAGCCATTTCTGCAAAAAATAATTTGCATGTAAATAAATTAATAAAGCAAATTGTAGCAACATCAAACATTGATAAAATTACCAATGAAGGAACAATAATTACTAACGCAAGGCATTACAACGAATTAAAAAATACGCTACAATCTTTGCAAGAAATAAGCATTGGCTTAGCAAATAATTTAAGTGGCGATTTAATTAGTGTAGATATTAAAAAAGCCCTGAGCCATATTGCCGCACTTACAGGAAATGTGGAGCATGACAAAGATATATTAGGAACAATTTTTGGAAAATTTTGTATCGGCAAATAAATTTTTTATGAATATTTTAGATTGGATAAAACAACCTTGGCCATGGTACATAGCCGGACCATTAATAGGGTTAACAGTACCAGTGTTATTAATTATTGGTAATAAGTCGTTTGGTATAAGCTCATCGCTTAGGCATGTGTGTGCAGCATGTTTACCTACAAAAATTCCTTTTTTTAAGTACGATTGGAAAAAAGAAATATGGAATTTATTTTTCGCAATGGGTATTTTGATAGGCGGTTGCGCCGCGGGACCTTGTACAGGAAACGCCAACAGAACAATCAGGAACCAGATCATCGTTCATCTCCATTCGTGTTGTTGGTTTTGATGCTGAGCAGCAGCCAGGAATCACTGTTAACCACTTGGCGGGCCAGTTGGCCACCCTCAGCCAGGTGCAGTCGATAGCAGCGAAGAGCGGAGCGGATATCCTGTGCGTCCAAGAACCGATCCCCCGCCTGCCGGTAGTATTGGGAAGCCAGCGAAGCTGTCAGTGCCTTCTCCGCTTCCAGTTCGAGCTCTGCAGCAGAAAGCAGTGGTGGTACTTCAGGTTTCGTTGCCCGTACGGTTGACAGTGCCATGTCATTCGACTTCGGTGCCAGGCTGAACCCCAGTGCGATGCCTGCACCCAGAAGCACCACCATGCCCAAGCCACGTGCCGCCTGACGAAGATAGCGTTGCCGAT
>JANNWD010000376.1:0-15944 GCA_031408315.1 Bacteroidota bacterium | reverse complement strand
AATTGTAAACCAGCTAATTCAATTAAACTATACAGTAATAATTGCCGCAAGTGGTGCAACGGAGATATTATTAAAAAGCCAATATCCGAAGCTTAGTTTTTTGCATTTAGATGGGTATAATATTACCTACAGCAAAACAAAATTTGGGTTACCCTTAAAATTAATAGCACAATTACCAAAAATAGTTAACGCAATAAAAAAAGAAAATAACTGGCTGCAACAAACAATTAAAAAGCATAAAATTGATATCGTTATTTCGGATAATAGACTTGGGCTTTATTCAAAAAAAATAAAATCAATTTACATTACCCATCAACTAACTATTAAGGCCAACAATAGTTTTGTAGAAAGATGGTTGCAAAAAATACACTACAGTTTTATAAATAAATTTACCGAATGTTGGGTGCCAGATTATGAAGGAGAAACTAATTTAGCTGGCGATTTATCTCACCCAAAAATAAAACCTACCATTCCTGTATTTTATATTAATCCTTTATCAAGATTTTTAAAAAAAGAATTGCCCATTATTTATGATTTGGCAATTGTGCTAAGTGGGCCAGTGCCTCAGCGGACTATTTTTGAAAATACAATTTTAGCACAGTTAAAAAATACAACTAAAAAAATTGTTTTGGTAAGAGGATTACCTCAAAGTCATTTAATAATTAATACCGAAAAACCGAATATAACTATTCATAATTTTTTAAGTGCCGAGGAGTTGAATAATGTAATGCTACAATCTTCCTTAATAATTAGTAGAAGTGGATACAGCACTATAATGGATTTGGAAGTGCTGCAAAAAAAAGCTGTACTAGTGCCAACGCCTGGGCAAACAGAACAAGAATATCTAGCAAAACTAGAAAAACATTTTACTGTAAGTCAAGCTAATTTTGATTTAAGTAAGTTTATTTAATTACAATCCAATACTATCGCCCCTGTCATCTTTACTATGGCTGCTAACAATACTTTTTGTATTAGCTAAATGAAATCGTTTAACAATACCAATTGGTAACTGTTGTACTAACTCAATAATTTTTGAAACCGATAAATGATTTTGGCAAAAAACAATTGCAGCATCTTTTTTGATTAATAATTGAATAGTATCAATATTATTAATTGTATTTTCTTTAGGGGTAATAGAAATATTTACTCTACTTAAAATACTTTCGTTGTGTTTATTTAATATTTCTACTACTTCATTATAATTTTTTTCATCAGAAACAATAATGTTAGCCTTATTTTTGAATGCCAATTTTTTGTTACTTTTAAAAATACTTGCAATTGCCGCCAATCCTGCTCTTAAACGAATGCCAATATTTATTAAAAAAGTAAAAAAAACCGCATTTGTTCCCTTGTAATGTTTATGTACAAACAAATCCATTGCTTTATAAAATAGTCGAACATAATTTAAACTACCTTTTTTTGTACTCTCTCCTTTAAAGTGTATAATTATTGTTTCGGCAAAATAATAATTTTTATAACCAGCTTGTTGTATGCGATAACTTAAGTCAACATCTTCACCATACATAAAAAAAGCTTCATCAAAACTACCTACTTCATCAATAATTTTCTTGGGTATAAGCATAAAAGCACCAGCCAATACATCTACCTCGTGGTTTTTGTTGGCAGATAAATTACCTAAATGATATTTTGCAAATGTTTTTGATGTTGGAAAAAGGCTAGCCAACCCTAAAATTTTAAATAGTGAAATTGTTGGCGATGGAAAAGCTCTTTTACTTTCCTTTAAAAACTGCCCACTGCCATCAATCATTTTTACACCAACTGCACCAATATTTTTATTAGATTGTGCAAAGGCAATTGTTTTTTCAAAACTATTTTCAGCCACAATAGTATCGGGGTTTAAAAAAAGAATAAACTCTCCAGTAGCTTTTGCCACAGCAATATTATTGGCTTTTGAAAATCCTACATTTTCAGTTAACCATATAAATTTTACTTGATAAAAAAGCGGCTCTAAAAATTCTTTACTACCATCGCTACTATTATTATCTACCACAAAAATTTCGCCAGTAATATTTTTTGTAGCCAACAATACAGATTGTAAGCATTGCTCCAAAAAATATTTTACATTATAATTTACTATAATTATAGATAGTTGCAATAGCTAGTTATTAATTAAATACGAATTACGGTTTTTTTGAGGAGTATTCAAAAAGTGAACCACTGATTAAAATACATATTGACTGTTTTATCAAAGAAAACCTGTTTTCATCCATCATCTCGGTTTTATCTGTGATTCCTTTTACAAACTCTGCTCATGCCTTATTACATTGTTTGGATCATATATTTTTTTTACCGCTTTTAATCTTTCTAAACTATTGCCATAATATTGTTGTAAACTGTCTTTAAAATTTACATCGGGGTAATTTCTATATTGTGTAGTAATACTATTTTTATAAAATTGTTGTTGCACCTCTTCAAACCTTGCCATAAGTTTATTGCCTTGTGTTGGGGTTTCCCAATAGGCTTGTAACTCACTAAAATAAAAATAACTACGATGAGGGAAGCAACTTGTTTTTTCAAACTCTACATTTTGCACAGCACCACCAACGGTATTTACCTGATAAATCATTCCCGGAGTATTAATTACTTTTTGCAACACATCTTCAATAAAAGGCTCTATTTCTGTAAAATTTTTATACAACCCTGCCGAAGCGTTTTTAAAATTCATTGGGTTTTGCCGGCCATAGTAAGTTTTTAATGCATTAGCCAGGGGCTGTGCAGCCGTTTTACTAGTGGTTTGGCTTGCAGCCGAAAGTTTATCAATAAAATTTTGAACTGCAAGCGTTGTTTTACTAGTATTAGTTAATAAAATATAAACTGTTTTTCCATTTAATAAACAAGCACTAAAACAATGATTAGGTAATAATTTACTTTCGGCAAACCATAGTTTAAAAATTTCGGCAGCTTTTTGTGCATTAGTATTTTTTGTTTTAAATCGAATACTTTGCATTGCTTTTGGTGCAGTATATACTTTAAATTTTAACTCGGTTATAATGCCAAAGTTACCGCTACCACCACCTTTACAAGCCCACAAAAGCTCTGGACTGTTTGCAGTAGTTACAATATTTCCTTTACCATCTACCATTGTTAGGTCTAATAAACTATCGCAGGTTAATCCAAATAAGCGGCTCATTAAGCCATAACCACCACCAGTTACTAAGCCACCAATGCCAACTCCAGCACAGCTTCCGCCAGGTAATATTTTTTGTTTTGGTAAAATAGTATTGTACAAATTAGCTAAAGTACAACCAGGCCCAACGGTCACTACAAAATCTTCTACCCATTCTACTTTGTTTACTAAACTAACATTAATAACCATGCCGTCATTGTTAGTACTAAAGCCTTCCATGCAATGCCCACCGCTTTTTATAGCAACTGGCAATTTATTTGCAATGGCATATTTTACTGCTTGTGCCACACCTTCGGTAGATGTGCAAGCTGCTATAAGTTGAGGAAATTTTTCTATCCGTTTATTAAAACCTTTACGCAACAAATCGTATTGTGCATCGGCTTTTTTATAGTAGGTAACATCACTGTTAGACAAAGGAAAATCGGCGATTATAAAATTTTTAAGCATTGCTGCCAATGGCTTTGTGGCAATAGCAGCATTGGCTAGTAAAGCTAATTTTAAAAAGTGTTTTCGTTCCATAGTCAAATTTACCAATTGTTTATTCATCTTTTGTAAAAAGGAGTTATAAAATAGGTTGATGCTGTAGAAATAGATGAGTATAAATAAGTAGTTGTATTTTTATGTGTAAAAAAATTGCAAAAATGGATTTTGAACCTTGGTTTATTGCTATAAAAAAAATTTCGGGAAGATATTTTATTTTAGCAGGATTAGCGTTTGTTGTTTTTTATTGGTTGTTTCCAAAGCAATTTCAAAAAATAAAAATTCAAAAGCTTTTTCCAAAAGCAACACATTATTATAGAGATGTTTTTTTCTCAATAATTTCTATGGTACTTTTTGCAACATCTGCCTATATATGTTTTGCATTATTAAAACCTTACAATAATATTAACTACGGCAATATTCAAAACTATTTTTTTTATGTATTAAGTTTTGTGTGGATGTTTATTTTGCATGATACTTATTTTTATTGGATACATCGCTTAATGCATCACCCAGTATTATTTAAATCGGTACATTTAATACACCACAAATCTACCAATCCATCACCTTGGACTGCTTATGCTTTTCACCCCTTAGAGGCGGTTTTAGAAAGTGGAATTGTGCCGCTTGTTGCTTTTACTATTCCTGTGCACAAAACGGCATTTTTTATGTTTATGTTATTTCAAATTTTGTACAATGTTTATGGGCATTTGGGTTACGAACTTTATCCAAAAGGCTTTAATAAAACTTGGATAGGCAAATGGATAAACACAGGCACAGCCCATAACCAACACCACAAATTATTTAAAGGCAACTACGGTTTATATACATTAGTTTGGGATAGATGGATGGGAACGGTGAGAGAGGATTATGATAAGGTGTATGAGGGTGTTAGGGAAAATAGTTTTAAAACATAAAATTATTTAAATCTAAAATTAATATCAAATTCTTGCCTTATAAATTTTTCAATAAAATCGTATTTAGTATTAGTAGTCCGTTTGGAAGGATAATATGTAATAAATTCAAAAATGTTATACTTATTATTCTCTTTTATCTCAACAAAATATTTTGAAAATTTTTGGTGGTTAACAAATTCAACATCATAAAGATTTTGATTTTTGTAATTTACTAGATTTAAACTATCTATTGATTTTTTAAATGCAAAAAAGCCAGACTTTGGGCTAATATTTTTTTCACTATAAAAATAGTGAGCCTTTTTATTTTTAAATAAATTACCAATCTCTATAATTTTACATTCATTTCCCCAGCTGCTATCAATCGAAACTGATATAACCCTATTAATTGAAGTACTATTGTTTATCCAAATTCTAAAACTAAATGCAGCAGAACTTTTACTTAGCGGTAGTAATTTATCAATTGTATGACCATAATTGATATAGAGTAGTGAAACTTCTTTTGAAACTTTGCAACTAGCTGCCAGTAAAATAAATGCAATTAAAACTAATTTCATAAGTTTAGATAGATGCTTAAAACCCATATTTTACATAAGTTATTACTTCCCTTCCAGCCTATCACACATTTCTACACTACCCAATCTAAACATAAATGGCACTTTAATTGCTTTTTGTAGTTGCAGTTCTTTTTTGCAAAAAAAGCCAAGGTTTTGGGTGTAATAATTTGCTGCAATTACATTTATTGGAGATGAATTTATAAAAGAAATTGGAATGGCGGGTAAAGAATCGATTTTAGGTTTACGATAATATTTTTGAAATTTATTTACTACACCCCGGCAATCTTTATAATAATTGATTGTATCTACGTAATTATTGAAATTACAGTCTATTTTTTTGAATGTAGTAGATAAAAATTTATATTTTAACGGTTCTGTTTTTTGCCCAAAAACGCCACTTACCACAAAAATCATGCAAAAAAATAAAATTTTAGCTTTTTGTATCATTATACATCTAAGTTTGTACCTAAATTTACGCTTTAAATAGTTAAATAGTTTTTTTGGTATTAAAAAAAAGATAGCACAGTAAAAGATGCCATAAAAAAAATGCTGGTAACCAAATTAATAAAAAAATAGTATAACCCTTTGTGGGTTAATTTATGTCTTTAAGTCAAGGTTTATATCAAAAGCAACTGCAAAAGTTATCGCCACAGCAAATTCAGTTAATGAAGTTGTTGCAAATTCCTACGGCCAATTTAGAAGAACGTATTAAAGAAGAAATTGAGGAAAACCCTGCATTGGAAGAAGATGAAGAAGGGCATGAAGATGAATACAGCGAAACAAAAGATGAATTTACTGATACTGGCGAAGAAGATTTTGAACCAGATGGCAGTGCAGATGATTACGACAATATTGATATTAGTGAATATGTAAAAGATGGAGATGATGATGTAGGCGATTATAAATTACGAGACGATAATTACCCAGAGGAAGATGAAACAAGGCAAAGCCCACACCGAGTTGAAACTGGTTTTAACGAATTAATGTTGGAGCAATTGGGTATGCTAAATTTAGATGAGCATAACCATAAAGTTGCTGAGCAAATTATTGGAAACTTGGATGATGACGGTTATTTACGAAGGGATATTAGTAGTATTGTTGATGACCTTGCATTTAGGCAAAATATAAATACTACAGAGGAAGAAATTGGAAAGCTTGTTTTACAAATTCAACAATTTGACCCTCCTGGTATTGCTGCAAGAGATTTGCAAGAGTGTTTGTTGTTACAGTTAGAACGAAAAACTAATCAGGGCAAATCGGTTGTATTAGCCATGAAAGTTTTAGAAAAATACTTTGAGGAGTTTACTAAAAAACATTACGAAAAAATACAACGAGGGTTAGGCATAAATGATGAAGAACTTAAAGAAATTATTAATCAAATTATTAAGCTAAACCCGAAGCCGGCTGGTAACTTAGGGGCAACTAACAAAGCAGAAACGTATGTAATTCCCGATTTTTTTATCTTTAACAATGCAGGTAAATTAGAGCTAACATTAAACAGCAAAAATGCTCCCGACTTACGTATTAGCGAAGGCTATAGAGATATGCTTAAAGATTACGAAAGGGGTAGCAAAAAAGATAAACGCCAAAAAGAAGCCGTACTTTTTATTAAGCAAAAAATTGATAGTGCTAAATGGTTTATAGATGCTATTAAGCAACGGCATAATACGCTTACTAGTACAATGCAGGCTATAATGAATTATCAGCAAGGCTTTTTTTTAACGGGAGATGAAACAGAACTACGACCAATGATTTTAAAATACATTGCCGAAGAAACCAATTTAGATATTAGCACTGTAAGCCGTGTTGCCAACAGTAAATTTGTACAAACAGAATTTGGTACGTATCGCCTAAAATTCTTTTTTAGTGAAAGCCTACAAACCGATAGTGGCGAAGAAGTAAGTACCAGAGAAGTTAAAAAAATATTAAGCGATTTAATTGAAGCCGAAAGTAAAAAACATCCACTAAGCGATGAACGCTTAACAGAAATGTTACAAGAAAAAGGGTACAACATTGCAAGGCGTACTGTGGCTAAGTATAGAGAGCAATTAAATATTTCGGTAGCAAGATTAAGAAAGGAATTATGATGAGAAACGACGATAGACAACTGACGATAGACAGTGGTGTTTTACCTTTGCCTAACACTGCATTTGTGGTTGGTGGTCGATGGTCATTTGTGAAATTTATAGCCCATTTTATTTCCTATATTTTTCACCCCATTTTTATTCCGCTTTATGTAGTAGCGTTTTTAGTTTTTATACACCCAAGTTATTTTAGCGGCTTTAGTATGGCAGCAAAAAAACAAACGCTGCTAATTGTTTTTGTTAATGTAGTGGCTTTTCCATTACTAGCTGTAGCACTTTTAAAGGCAGTTGGATTTATACAGTCTATTTTTTTAAAAACACAACGAGATAGAATTATACCTTACATGGCTTGTGGTATTTTCTTTTTTTGGGGGTATTTAGTTTTTAAAAATCAAACCAATTACCCATTAATTTTAAGTAGTTTTTTGTTAGGTGTTTTTTTAGCATCATCTGCAGCTTTAATGGCTAATATTTATTTTAAAATAAGTATGCATGCTATAGGTGTTGGTGGGCTGCTGGGTATATTTTTATTAATAATGAAAAGTAATACAATGCTTATGACTTGGTCGCTTTGTATTGCAATAATTATTGCAGGCTTGGTTTGTACAGCAAGGTTGTTAATTAGCGACCACTCAACAAAAGAAATTTATAGCGGATTAGTTGCTGGACTTTTAAGCCAGTTTGTGGCAGCGGTTGTGGTACTATAATTTGTCAAAAAAATCTGGAATCAAAAAACTATAACATACAAAGAAGCCTCACCATCCCGGATGAGGCTCTTCTTTCCTGTAGTGCCTAACAATATGTTTAACGTATAATTTTTGATTTGTATTTTGAGTGATATATAAACAAACAACTTCCGTTTTTTATGTAATCAATAATTTTTTTACTAGCACTTTCTGGCACTGCTGGGCAGCCAAAACTTCTTCCTAAAAACCCCTGTGCTTTTATAATATCATTACTTACATAATTTGCCCCATGTAATACAATGGCACGTTGGTAAGCAGCATCGTTAATACCTCTTTCGCAACCGTTTAATTTTAATGAATAGCCATGCTCACCCATGTATGTATTACCCGTAGTGTAAAAACCAAGACTACTTTTATTGCTTTCGTTTGCATTACTAAAACTAGTGGCATACTCTAGCCCACTATTTTTGCCGTGTGCTACAAGCGATGATAAAAGTAATTTGCCTGTAGCTACATTAAGTATAAACAATCTTTTTTGTGAAGATGATTTTGAAAAATCGATAACGGTTAAAATATTACTTCTTACTACACTACCTTTTTTTACCAATTGTTCGTAACCGTTATACGCTAAACTAAAGGCAGTTTTAGATAAACCAATAGACGAAAAATTATTGAATAATACATCTACCGAAGATAAATTTTTAAAAGCAGGCACATAAATAAAACTACCCTCATTTGCCATTAAATCATTAACTGGCTTTATAGTAAAGTTTGAAAATAAAACTATAAATACTGCCGAAAAGGCAATGTGCACTATTTTAAGCATAATGGTTTTTCTTGTGGTAATTTGTTAGTTATACAAATTAGGTTGCCTATAAATCGTTTTAATGCAATGCTTTATTGTGCAACAAAAAAAAGATAAATAGATATTATTTTTGTTTATATACGCAAAAGCCCTGCCACAAAGCGTTATGTAAATGGTAAAGTATATTTACTAAGGGAAAAAACAAGAAAACTTTAACATAATACTACACAACAAAAAATTACCTAAATTTAAAAATGATTGGCATTTTTATAAACACTAGCGCTGGTAAAGGCAAGGCATTACTAACGGCTGAAATTATTAGGAAATACCTTACGCAACATAATATTGAATTTGTTACCTATAAAAATGATTGGCCAATAAACACAAATAATATAACCGAAGCTTGGATTGTTGGCGGCGATGGAACGCTTAATTATTTTTTAAATAAGTATCAAAATACTCAAGTGCCACTTTGTATTTTTAAGGGGGGTACTGGTAACGATTTTAGTTGGAAATTATATGGAGAAATATCTACCCAACAACAAATAGAATTGGTATTAACTGCAACAGCTAAAAAAGTTGATGCTGCACTGTGCAATAATAAAATTTTTATTAACAGTGTTGGTATTGGCTTTGATGGAGAAGTAGTAAAATCGATGAATGCAATACGATGGTTGGGTGGCCATGTAGGCTACTTATTTGTGGTTGTTAAAAAGATATTTAGTTTTAAAGAATTCAAATTTTCTATTCAGTCATCTACTTTTAATAGTAATCAAAAATTTTTATTAGTAAATATTGCCAATAGCGTAAGAACGGGTGGTGGTTTTTATATTTCGCCTTTGGCAGATGTTACAGATGGTGAGTTAAATGTAGTGTTGTGTGATGAATTATCAGTTTTAAAACGATTGCGTTATTTACCAGTGATTGAAAAAGGAAAACATTTAGCATTGCCTTTTATTGCCCATCATCTTACCCAAAAAATAAATATACAAACACCCCATACTGTTTTTGCACAATTAGATGGTGAGCTAATTGAAGGGCAACAATTTGATATTAAAATACTAAAAGAGCATTTTAATTTTAAGTACTAATACCGCTTATAAAGTTTTGAATAAAGCGCTTAATTCTTTAACCTTAATTTGTTAGCTTTATTCCCTAATTAAATTTCAAAAAATGAAGAAAATTATTTTACCTACATTATTATTGCTAGGCTTTTGTGTAAATGCACAAATGAAAGCAGATGATGTAAAAACGTTTACGCTAAAAAACGGTATGAAGTTTTTAGTAGTAGAAGATAACAGCATACCTAACGCCAATATGTATATGTTTTACAAAGTAGGTAGTCGTAATGAATATCAAGGAATAACAGGTTTATCGCATTTTTTTGAACACATGATGTTTAATGGTGCAAAAAAAAATGGCCCAAAAATGTTTGACCAAGTGATGGAGTATAATGGCGGAGCTAATAATGCCTACACAACAGAAAATGTAACGGTTTATACCAATTGGTTTCCTAGCAGTGCTTCTGAAGTTATTTTTGATTTAGAAGGTGATAGAATTAGTAGCCTTAGCATTGATCCAAAAATGGTAGAAAGCGAAAGAGGTGTAGTATTAAGTGAAAGAAGTACAGGTTTAGAGAACTCTCCATGGGAAACACTTACGCAACAAGTACAAGCCACTGCCTTTCAAGAGCATCCATATCACTGGCCAGTTATAGGCTATGAGGATGATATGAAAAATTGGAAACAAGCCGATTGTGAACGATATTTTAAAATGTATTATGCCCCTAATAATTGTGTAACGGTAATAAGTGGTAACGTAAAGTTTGATGAAGTAAAACGCTTAGCCGAAAAATATATTGAGCCAATACCTGCACAGCCAGCACCTCCAAAAGTGCATACGGTAGAACCGCCACAAACAGGCGAAAGAAGATTACTAGTACAAAAAGATGTATCAACACCATACATTAATATTGTTTACAAAGTACCAGAGGCAAAGCATGAAGATTATTATGCCTTATCTATTTTAAGCGATATTTTAAGCAGTGGTAAATCATCAAGGCTATATTCATCATTAGTAGATAAAAAGCAATTAGCTAGTGAAGCATCTTCAAGTTACGGACAAAGCTTTGACCCCACATTATTCAACGTTTATTTAGTAGCCGCAGAAAATGTGAAAGAAGCAGATTTAGAAAATGCTACTTATGAAGAAATTGAAAAAATAAAAACAACGGGCATTACAGAAATAGAGTTGCAAAAAATAAAAAATCAAAAGTTGATAGAGTTTTATAACCAAGTAGAAACCATTAATGGTAAAAGCAACAATATTGGCACTTACGAAGTATTTTTTGGCGACTATAAAAAGATGTTTGATGCACCAGCGGCTTACAATAAAATAACTATTGCCGATGTACAAAGGGTAGCAAAAAAATATTTTACCAAAAGCGGCAGAACGGTAGGTATATTAAAAGCAAATACCGAAAACTAATATTGATGAGTAGGGTTGCCAACATTTCAAAGGTTGGCAATACTTAATAAAAATAAAAAATTATGAAAAAAATATATTACATAGCCACATTATTGCTTTTAGCAACAAGCAGTTTTGCACAAAGCTATAAACTACCTAAGTACGAAAAATTTAAACTTAAAAATGGCTTAACTATCTACCTAGCCGAACAAAAAGAAGTACCAGTTATTAGCGTATCAGCCATTATGCCAGCAGGTGCTATTTACGATGGTAATCAAACAGGGCTTGCTTCATTAACAGCCACAGCATTAAAGCATGGCACAAAAAATTACACCAGAAGTAAGTTTGATGAAGAGCTTGATTTTTTAGGGGCTTACATCAGTACCTATGCGTCAAAAGAATCATCAGGACTTTCCTCAAAATTTGCAACAAAAGATAAGGCAAAAGTATTGGGAATGATTAAGGAAGTATTGCTAGAGCCAACATTTGATATTACAGAATTTGAAAAAGAAAAGAAAAGATTATTGCAACAGTTAGAGCAACAAAAAGAAAGTCCACGTAATGTAATGCCAGCCTACTTTGATAAATTTATGTATGGCAATCATGTATATGGCAATATAATCCAAGGCAAAAAAAGCACTATTAGCCCTTTAACAACTGCCGATGTAAAAAACTTTTATGCCAATAATTATTTACCAGAAGGTAGTGCCATAAGTGTGGTAGGTGATTTTAATACAGCTGAAATGAAAGCCACATTAACAGCCTTGTTTAGCAGTTGGAAAAAAAGAACTAAGCCACAAGTAAATAAAGCAAATGAAAGCATATCGCCAATTAGCGGCAACAGGGTATTATTAATTAATAAAGATGATGCAAGAGAAACAACATTTTATATTGGTGCACCAGGTATTAATCGTAGCAATCCGGATTATATTGCTATTGATGTAATTAATACATTATTTGGCGGCCGCTTTACCAGTATGCTAAATGATGAATTAAGGGTAAATACAGGGCTTACTTATGGTGCTAACAGCCGTTTTTCTCCATTAAAAAATGCAGGCACATTTGCTATTTCAACATTTACCGCAGTAAAAACTACCGAAGCTGCTATTGATAAAGCGGTAGAAGTATTAAATAATTTACATGCAAAAGGTATTGATGCAAAAGGATTAACCTCTGCAAAAAATTATGTAAAAGGACAGTTTCCGCCACGGTTTGAAACCAGCAACCAAATGGCAGGTTTGCTTACACAAATGTTTTGGTATGGTTTTGACGAATCATTCATCAACAACTTTGAAAAAAACGTAGATGGCTTAACCTTACCAAAGGCAAAAGAAATAATTGCAAAATATTTTCCAAAAGATAAATTACAATTTGTAATGGTAGGCAAAAGTGCAGATATAAAAAAGATTGTAGAAAAGTATGGTGCCGTTACGGAAGTGCAGATAAAGGAAGAGATAAAGTAATATTTTTTGAAAGCCTCTATAAAAGAGGCTTTCTTTTTTATTGTACTATAATTTTTATATGTTCGGTTTTGCTTTCGGTACTAATTTTTAGTACATATACTCCTTTAGGTAAACCTGTAAATATATAATTGTATTGCTTATTATTTATATTCTCAATGTTAGCAATAGTCTTATTTTGTAACGACAAAATAGAAATTGATTTAATAATTGATGAAGAACTTACTGTAGCTTTTGAATTTGTAGGATTAGGATAAACGAAAACAGTACTTTCTTTACTTATAAAGTTAACAGTAACTACATTAAAGTATTTATAATTTCCATTAAAATCAGTTTGTTTCAATCTGTAATAATTAAGTCCGTCTAAAGGATTATTATCATAATGTTGGTATGTTTTATTTATAGTACTTGTGCCTGATGCTACTACGTTTGCAAGGGTTGACCAACTAATACCGTTACTACTTCGTTCTATTGTAAAGTAGCTATTATTTGTTTCATTAGCAGTAATCCATTTTAACTGCACTACACTATTAATTTTAGTTGCAGTAAAATTCAATAATGTTATGGGTAATATAATATTGCCTAAAGTAGAAACGCCAATACTTGGGCTAATGAATTTACCACAACCCGATTGTTCCATTTTTATAGCCTTTACCATATACCAGTTTCCATTTTGATAGTTTGGAATAGTAAAATTTGTACTTGCATTTACCGAAGTATTAATTTGAGAATAAATACCCAACTCGGTACTGCTTTTATAAATGTTATAACCTAATATTGATGGATCGGTAGATGCTGTCCATGCTAAATTAGCTGTGCCAGACACATTGCTTAATGTTAAATTAGTTGGGGGAGATACTTGATACAAACGCAAAGTAGGGTCGCCATAAAATGCAAAATGTGTTCTATTCCACCAATCTTCGGTATCATATTCTTGTGGGGCTTTCTCTAGCTTTTGATTAGCGTTATTGTGATTAATAATTTCTTTCATTGCAATGCCTAATGGCTGCCCAGTACAAGCTTGGTGAAAAATATTAATACCAGTAGTAGTCCATAATGTTACCAAACATTTGGAATTTGCAGCCAGCAAAGCTCTTATTCTACTATATAATGTATTGTTTTGTGGCACATCGCCAAAGCCCCAATAACTTTGATCGCTTGAAAAAACGGTAGCGTTCATTCCATATTGATTCCATTCACTAATTTCTGGAACAGATAAATTTTGCATATAAATCTTAAACGGTCCGTTATTTTGCACCCATTGTGGATGCGGTGCACCTATATTATTTTGATATACATTAGCAGATGCAGAAATATTGGGTAACGATCTATAACTACCATCATTTGAATTATCATAACCAAAATAAAACCCCGTTTTATTACCCATATTAAAACCAGCAGCTACATTTTTGTAATTACTTAATCTATCTAAATAATTTTCTAATAATTGCATTTCGGGTATGGTGTAATCGGTAATATCTGCAAAATCTACCCTACCAAAAGCCATTTCATTATCCGACGGTAAAAAATCTTGATCCCATTTAAAATCATTGGGTAAATTTATGGCTAAGCTAGTAGCCAAGCCACCGGGGTTATACGTAGCAATATCAGTATAGTTACCATCAATATCTGCATAATAGCTATCACATCCCCTTGCTCCTTTATTTTCGTTATGATCGTCGGGTGCTATTACATTTGTTGAGCCAGAACGTGGTAAAGGCACATGCCCTAATATAAATATACATTTTGGCTTATCTAAAACAGGTGCAGTATTATATATTGTTTGTATTTGATTTCTAATACTTACCACCTCGTTACCACTATTCCAATCAGAGGCCCTATTTACAATTAACTCTTGTACCAGCCAACCTTCGGCAGTTAATTCTTTTTTTAATCTAAAATACTTGGCAGTTAAAGCAGTAACTATATCGTTTGAAACCAATAAAATTAGCCTACCCAAATAGCCAGTATTATCTGGTGCTAAACTACCAATAGTATACCCTGTAGCGTCATAAGTATTGCTATTGTAAGTCCAAGTATTGGTTCGTTTTATTTGATATTCCCATACCTCCCCAAGGATTACATTATTATCAATCCAGGTATTGGTAGAAGAAGGTAAATTAGTAGCCACTTGAGTCCAATTAGTACCATTTAACGGCCGCTTAAATATACTTACAAGTTCATTGGTATTATAAATTGCATCAAGTAGTTTAATAGTAACAAAAGGGGTGTTTAAATTAACTTCAGCCTCTACTAAACAAACTCTTCTACCATTATTGGAAAAATTAAAAGAATAATTTTGTGCTTGAGTTTTTAATGAAATAATTATTAACAGAACCAGTATTTGTGCAAAATTTTTCATACCAGTAATTTATTTAATTGGATAAATATAATATCATGGCAGAAACAATCATATCGTTTAAAATGTTCATTTATATTGAAAAACGGACAATAAAAAAAGCTTCTTTTAAAAGAAGCTTTTAATAACTTATAATATTATGATTTTAATTCACAACTAAAACTCCCTTAGCCGTAAACTCAATTTCTTTTTTCGGTTCCGTAATTTTTTCAATTTCTTCTTTACTTTTTCCACCATCTTCAGCATAATGTTTTAATTCTTCAACCGATGTTGTAGTAACTTTTGCCACACCGTCTAGCACTACTTCTTTACCAACAATATTTTCTGGCATAAAAAATTTATAATCCTTAAAACGTACCATTATACCATCGCCTTCGGTTGTTTCTAACTTCATCCAACAGCCTTTTTTTGTACACACTTCTTTAATTGTACCCTTTACTTTTCCAGTGAATTTTTCGGCAGTTGCCAACTTTTCTTCCATTACTGGTACCTCAATTGCACCCTTTGCAGTTGTTTTAGTGCCATAAGTAACCCCTTTTTTAGCAGGTTTAATTTGTGCGGTAGCCGCTAAACCCACTAATAACGATGCAATAATTAATATTTTTTTCATATTATTTTTATTTTATAGACCAAAATTAAGTAAAAAAAGCTGCTTTTAACTTCCTATACCCACTTCGTGGTATTGTTAGTTTAAAAAAACTCCATTTTCTTTGCCATGTGCTTTGAAAAAATTCATTGCCAGGCCCGTTAATAGCCCGGTTTCCCCTAAAAAATTGAGAAACACTTTTTAGATTTTTCTCATGCTTGAACAAAATCCCCATCTAGATTCTTCTATGATGGGCTTTTTTTGCTTAGTTGTAAATAAACTAAAAAAATTATCAAAAAAATACTAAAATAATTAGTGTTAATAAAAATTAGTTATTATCTTTGGTATCAACAATATATTTACAACGCAAAAATTAGATACATCACTTAAAAAAACAAA
>JANNWD010000375.1:0-6249 GCA_031408315.1 Bacteroidota bacterium | reverse complement strand
CAAATGTATAGCCATAAAGATGTAGAAAATTATTTTAAACGAATAAGCGTTCCGCCAACAGCTTCTTACTTTAGGCAACTTAACAACAAACGAATTATTCAATTTTTATTAGAAGAACTAAGCAAATGTTTTGATAACGATAGAAACCGTTACAAAATGGAAGAACTATTACAATTAGCCAATTTATTAAACGAATGATATACCACGTAGTTACAAAAGCAAACTGGGAAAATGCACTACAGCAAGGTTTTTATGCGGCAGATTCTTTAGCAATCGAAGGATTTATTCATTGCAGCACTACCAATCAAGTAAAAGGTGTTTTGCTAAGATATTACAACAATGTACCCGATTTATTATTGTTGCATATTGACGAAAAAAAATTAACTGCACCACTTAGGTACGAACTTGCACCAAGTGTAAATGAAGAGTTTCCACATATTTTTGGACAATTGAATTTAGAGGCTATAAATGAAGTTGAACTTCTTTAATGGGTGTAAATGCTAGTTGTTAAAAAAGTATAAACTTAAATTTTTTGTTTAAATGCATCCTATGCTAAAATTCGCTAAAGCATAATTGTATTTACTATTAAATCATAAATTAGATTGCTAAAAAACCGATTTAATTCTTTCATAAAAAATAATCTAATTTAGCATCAAATCATATAATGAGTCAATTACGTAGGCAAAGCATTATTTCGTCGGGTATTATATATATAGGCTTTGCTATTGGCTTGTTAAATACGTATTTGTTTACAAGAGAAGGTGGTTTTACTGCACAACAATACGGACTTACTAATATTTTTATTGCTATTGCAATAATTATGCAATCGTTTGCTAACTTAGGCATGAATGCGTATATATATAAATTTTATCCTTATTATAAAGATAATATTGACGATAAAAAAAACGATTTATTTACTTGGGCTTTACTCGTTTTTTTAATAGGTTTTTGCTGTGTTGTTATTGCTGGTTTTTATTGTAAAGATATAGTTATTAGAAAGTTTAGTGCCAACTCATCCTCATTAATAACTTATTACAATTGGATTTTTCCTTTTGGATTAGGATTTAGCTTGTTTGGACTTTTAGAAGCTTATGCATGGCAATTAAAAAAATCGGTACTTACTAACTTTTTAAAAGAGGTTCAATTTAGATTATTTACAACAATATTAATAGTACTTGTTTTTTCGGGGATAATTACTCAGTTTGATTTATTTATTAAAATTTATTCTTTTCTATACTTGGTTATTGCGGTTATTCTTATTATAAATTTAATAGTTACAAAGCAATTGCATTTTACTTTTAATGTAAGTAGAGTTTCAAAAAAATTCTTTAAAAAAATTTTAACGCTATCCAGTTTTGTGTATGGTGGGTCGTTAGTGTATGCAATTGCAGGTGTATTTGATACAATTGTTATAGCATCTGTTTTAACGGATGGATTGGCTTTAGCTGGTGTATATTCATTAGCACAAAATATGGCAAGTTTAATACAGGCACCACAACGTGGCATTGCATCCTCATCTTTAGCTGTAATTAGTAGGGCTTGGAAAGATAAACATCATTCAAAAATTTCAACAATTTATCAACGCAGTTCTATAAACATGTTGGTATTTTCCGTTGCTGCATTTTCATTAATATGGTTAAATTTTACTGATGGCGTTTTTACGTTTAAATTACAAAGCCAATATTTAGATGCTAGGTGGGTTTTCTTTTTTATGGGCTTAATGAAAATTGTAGACATGGGTACAGGCGTTAATGCTCAAATTATTGGTACATCTACCTTTTGGCGGTTTGAGTTTTTTACAGGCATGATATTAATTATAATATCACTTCCATTAAATTATTTCCTTACAAAAAAAATGGGCATTGTAGGACCAGCAATTGCCAACCTTATTTCGTTTACAATTTACAATGCCATTCGTTATTTTTTCTTACTTAAAAAATTCAACTTACAACCCTTTACTAAAGAAACTATTTATACCATTTTATTAGGTATTGCAAGTTTTTATATTACTCATTTTTTATTCAATAATCAGCAAGGATTTACTTGGTTAGTTATTCGTAGTGTATGTTTTATTGGATTGTATGGCAGTGGAACATTATTACTAAAATTATCGCCAGATATTATGCCTGTGTGGCAAACTATTTTAAAAAAGATAGGCATAAAAAAAGAGCATAGTTAAATGCTCTTTTTAAAATATTATTTTTTTAATTACTCTTCAGTAATTTCTACTTTTTCTAAATTTGGTCTACCACCGCCAATGTATTTTTTACCATAATATGTTTCGTTTAAACTACTAATGGTAACACCACTATGTACACTACTATGCAAAAAATGTCCGTTGGTTAAATAAATACCTACATGGCTTACGCCACCTCTAGTGTTAAAAAAAACAAAATCGCCTTCTCGTAATTCTCCCCTACTAAGTTTTGTAGAAATTCTGTGCTGCTCTCTTGCAGTACGTGGCACTGTTATGCCATAAACATTTTTTAATAAAGTGCCAGTTAAGCTGCTACAATCAATACCGCTTTTTGTAGTGCCGCCATATCGGTAACGAGTAGCCCACCAATCTTCAATAAAGTCTAATAGTTTTATGTTAGTCAATGCCTCTACATCTACATCCATCATTTGGGCATATTTAAATTGTAAAGATGTACAACTTTCAATAGCACTTTTAGGACTATTACTTTTTGCAGTTACAATTACATTTTTTGGAGTATAGGTCACAAGTGTTTCTTCAACCGTTTCTACAGGTTTAAAATCTCTTATAATTTCAATATCCTCAATAAATTTTACTGTTTTCTTGGTAGAAGAAGTTTCTACAGGTTGCAAAGCATTAATAGATTTTTGTGCTTTGCTGGATAATGGTGTTCCAGAAAATATGCCCAAGGCAACATAAACAATAAATAAGTTCTTCATACGTAAACTTTGGGGTTTAGGCGTATGTACTACTTAATCTTGTATTCTCTCAATCATCTTCGTTTCGTTACTTGTGTTGTTTATCTTTAACTTTCTATCTGTCTTGTTGTACAAACTAGTGTAAATAAATAAATTTTTCTTATGCGGTGCAAAGGTAAGCCACAAATGCCTAAAATGCAACGTTAAAATGTAAATGATTGGTTGCTAAAGCCCCAAACCCCTAACAGAGCTTAACATTATGTAAAAAAACTCTTAATTAATAGTATTTGGATAACTATTTTTTTATATGAGGATTAAGATTAGTAAGTTTGATGTTCAGCATAATTTTTAACTAATTATAAACTTATAAAGCTCCTTTAGGGGTTTGGGGTATGAAATTTTCTCACTTACACGTTCACACACAATTTTCTTTACTAGATGGTGCAGCCTCTATCAAAAACCTATATAAAAAAGCCATTGTTGATGGCATGCCAGCACTAGCCATTAGCGACCATGGCAATATGTTTGGTGCTTTTGAGTTTGTAAAGGAAGCTTATAGCAAAGAAAATACGAACGCTGATGGTTCTTTAAAAGTAAAACCGGTGGTAGGTTGTGAGTTTTATATTACAACAGATAGGCATCGTAAAACGTTTAGTAAAGAAGAAAAAGATCCTCGTAACCATCAAATATTATTAGCCAAAAACGAACAAGGGTATAAAAATTTAGTAAAGCTTACATCGCTTGGTTATATAGAAGGAATGTACAGCAAATACCCTCGTATTGATAAAGAATTAATTCATAAATACCACGAAGGTTTAATTGCAACCACCTGTTGTTTAGGAGCATTGGTGCCACAAACCATTTTAAAAAAAGGCGAAGCCGAAGGCGAAAATGAATTTAAATGGTGGTTAAATATTTTTCAAGATGATTATTATGTTGAGCTACAACGACATGGCATACCCGATCAAGAAAAGGTAAATGAAATACTCTTAAAATTTGCGAAAAAGTATAATGTAAAAGTTATTGCCAGTAACGATAGCCATTATGTAGATCAAAAAGATTTTAATGCACATGATATTTTACTTTGTATAAACACTGGCGAAAAGCAAGCCACTCCTGCCCTACGTGAGTTTACAGATGATGATGTGTATGCAAAAAATAAACGCTTTGCCTTTCCTAACGATCAGTTTTTTTTAAAAACTACCGAGGAAATGACAAAAGTATTTGCAGACTTACCTGAAGCCATTGATAATACAAACGAAATTGTTGACAAGATTGATTTACTAAATTTAAAAAAAGAAATTCTGCTTCCTTTTTTTGAAGTGCCTGCAACCTACAAAACGCAAGATGACTATTTAGAGCATTTAACTTGGAGTGGTGCAAAAGAACGCTACAAAATTCTTACGCCAGAGGCAGAAGAACGCTTGCAATTTGAGTTAGGCATTATTAAAAAAATGGGCTTTGCTGGTTACTTTTTAATTGTGAGTGATTTTATAAAACATGGTAGAGATATTGGCGTATTTATTGGCCCCGGCCGTGGTAGTGCCGCTGGTAGTGCTGTGGCATATTGCATAGGCATAACCAATATCGATCCTATAAAATATAATTTACTTTTTGAAAGGTTCTTAAACCCGGAGCGTAAGAGCATGCCCGATATTGATACGGATTTTGATGACGATGGAAGACAAAAAGTAATAGATTATGTGGTGCAGAAATATGGTAAAAATCAAGTAGCACAAATTATTACCTACGGCACAATGGCTGCAAAAAGTAGCATTGCCGATGTAGCCAGAGTAATGGATTTGCCGTTGGCAGAAAGTAGAGCATTATCTAAATTGGTACCAGAACGCCCTGGCATAAATTTAAAACGTTTACTACATGCTCCCTACACTATTAAAGAAGCAAAAAATGGCGAAAAATCATTAGAAGAAAAAGAAGCACTACAAGCTGAAGATGTAGAAAATGTAAAAAAACTTAGAGAAATATATAATCGTACCGATTTATTAAGTACTATTTTACATGAAGCAGAAATATTGGAAGGCTCTGTTCGTAACACTGGTATTCATGCTTCGGCTATAATTATTGCCCCCAAAGATTTAACCGAACTTTTACCCGTTGCTACCAGCAAAGAAAGTGAGCTTTGGCTTACTCAAATTGAAGGAAATAGTATTGAAGAAGCTGGTGTAATTAAAATGGATTTTTTGGGTTTAAAAACCCTAAGCATTTTAAAAACTGCTCTTAAGTTAATAAAACAAAACCATGGTGTAGTTATTGATATTGATACTATACCCCTAGATGATGAACAAACCTACAAGCTTTACCAGCAAGGCGATACAAACGGAACGTTTCAGTTTGAAAGCCCTGGTATGCAAAAATATTTACGAGAATTAAAGCCCGATAAATTTGATGATTTAATTGCCATGAATGCCTTATACCGGCCAGGGCCAATGAGTTATATTCCTGAATATATTGATCGTAAACATGGTAAAAAACAAGTGGAGTATGATTTAGCCGATATGGAAGAGCACTTGAAAGAAACGTATGGTATTACGGTGTATCAAGAGCAGGTGATGTTGCTATCGCAAAAGCTGGCAAGCTTTAGTAAAGGCGATGCAGATGTGTTGCGTAAAGCAATTGGTAAAAAACAAATTGCTGTACTCAATAAAATGAAAACCCAATTTATTGAAGGGGCTACGGCAAAAAATCATTCGGCAGAAAAACTAGAAAAAATTTGGACAGACTGGGAGGCTTTTGCTCAATACGCTTTCAATAAAAGCCATAGTACTTGTTATGCTTTTGTGGCTTACCAAACGGCTTATTTAAAAGCCCACTATCCTAGCGAATATATGGCAGCGGTGTTAAATCACTCTGGCAGTATTGATAAGATTACTTTTTTTATGGAAGAGTGTAAACGAATGGGTTTAAAAGTTTTGGGACCAGATATTAATGAAAGTCAAAATGGATTTGCAGTAAATAAAAAAGGCGAAATACGTTTTGGGTTTAGTGGCTTAAAAGGCGTTGGCGAAAAAGCTATTGAAGATGTAATTATTGAAAGAGATAAGCATGGACATTTTAAAGATATTTTTGACTTAGTAAAACGAGTAAATCAACGTACTGTAAATAAAAAATCGTTGGAAAGTTTGGTATATGCTGGTGCATTCGATTGTTTTACGGCTTGGCATAGGGCCCAATATTTTTATCAGGCTCCTGGGGATTTTGTTGGCTTAGAAAAAGTAATAAAATTTGGAAGTGTGTATCAAACCAATACAGCAAGCAGCACCAATACGCTTTTTGGAGATATGGTAATGCCCGATATTGTGCCACCCAAATTATTGCCTTGTGAGCCTTGGCAGC
>JANNWD010000374.1:0-1580 GCA_031408315.1 Bacteroidota bacterium | reverse complement strand
CCCATTATGTCCCAAAACAATGGCAAACCCAATGCCCAGAATGGCCCGAAAGGGTAACCACATCAGACCAGCCATAAACACCATGCTGATACCCAGCGACCAAAAAACCGTCAGCGTTATGGGGTTGAACAGCGTAAAACTAAATGAGGGCGAACTCAGCAGCACCTCGGCCACAATGAGCCACAACCCCCGTTTCAGCAGGAACATACTCAGTTCGGCACGTGACTTTCGCCCGCTTTGCAGGTAGATCGACGTACCCGATAGCAGGGCAAAGGTGGGCGCGCAGAAGTGGGTAATCCAACGGGTGAAATACAGCGCGGGCGTGGTCGTTGCCAGATTCAGCGGATCGTCGGTGAGGGCGGTGGCGTGGAAAAAATCCCGCGTATGATCCAGGGCCATGATGACCATAATGAGGCCGCGCAGCACGTCGATGGATTCGATGCGGGCAGAGCGGAGTATTGGCGAAGGTGCTTCGGCAACAGATAAATTCATGAGTTCGAGTTGACGGTTTCCCGCCCGCTTGATGAGAAGTAAAAGTCGTGTACACCTGTGAAGAAGGCTTCGCTTATTGTTTCAAAAGCTTAGTCTATTGTCTCAAAAGCAGAAATTAGTTAGTCTATTGTTGCAAGTGTAGCTATTGAATAGGTATAGTGTGTACTTACGGATACCGATACTGGCGCAAAATCGCCTGAAAAACAGGTTCCTCGCGATAAGGCCGGAAGACTGGCACCACCTTCATGTCTTTATAAATGTGGCCCATATCGGCGGCCCATTTCAGATTGTGCAGACAGCTATCCTTTTGCGACAAACCCGCAAACACCACCGCTTTGTCGTAGTACGTTCGGGGTGTTTTGGCCGTGAGGGTTTGCAGATAAGCGAGGGCTTTAGCGCGGTTGCCGCGCTTGGCTTCGCAAAACATCAGCGTCGGAATCAGCCCGGTGTAGTTTGGGTTCAGTTTCAGGCCACGTGAAAAACTGTTGACTGCCGTGGTATAATTGCTTTTGACAAGGTAAAAATAACCCTGACCAATGTGGTAAATAAACGACTCGCCAAACACGGCTTTTCCACTGTTCAGGCTTGCCTGTGCCAGCCGGCGGGTCATCGCTTCGAATGCCACCCGGGCCTGCTGGAATTGCTCGACCTTTGCAGAAGTCGATTTCACGAGGCGCTGTGTCTGGTCGGTCATCGCCAGGAGTACCACCATGATGACGACGATGATGCCCGCGGAGACGAGGACTTCGACCAGTGTGAATCCAGCAGTTCGGGAGGGGATCTTCATTTTCCTTGGTTCTTTCCGAGTAGCATGTAGTAGGTATAAATCGATACGCCGGACGTGGTCTTGAAAAGGTTCCTTTCCGGGACATCGGAATTGCTCGGGGAACCGGAGACGATGGGGATGGTCCGATTGCCGGGGTTGCGTGCGATTTGCACCGTGATCTGGGCGACCTGCGAGGCGGTTTCCTTGATGGTCGGGAGTTCCGCCCGGGGGATGATGCGGACATTGGCGTGGTACACGACCACCGTTTTTTCCGCATCACTGAGCGTGGCAGTCTTCGGGACGACCTCCGCGCCCTGATCGT
>JANNWD010000373.1:0-1744 GCA_031408315.1 Bacteroidota bacterium | reverse complement strand
GGCGGAACAAATATTGACGGTAGTGTTAGCAAAATATATTGTTCATTTTGCTATGAAAATGGTGAATTTATTTACAAAGGAACCAATGTTTTGGAGTTTCAAGATTACTGCAAACAAAAAATGATAGAAGGCGGACACTCAAGATTTTTCTCTTGGTTATTTACAAGAGGTATGAAACGATTAGGTAGGTGGAAAAATAAATAGCTTCTGTAATAAAAAAAGTAGAAATTAAAATAAGGAATAGCCAGCCGCTAACAAACACCTGCCTGCCGGGAGGCTGGGTTGTGGTTATTCAAACAGTCGTGCTTCTAATCCCCCTTTTTTAAAACTTCTTTAATCCCTTCTTCGTTGGGCGATATAATTGATTGGCAGACAATTTGTATATTTGAATTGGACAATTAAAAAAGACAAATGCCAGAGATTAGTAGGTTTTTTGGAATTATTATAAGAATGTATTTTGGAGATCATAATCCGCCACATTTTCATGCCATTTATCAAGAATTCACGGCAGAATATGATATAAATACATTAGCTGCAATAAATGGAAATTTACCAGCAAGAGCTCATGCGCTTGTTCTAGAATGGGCATCATTACATAGGACTGAGTTATTAGAAGATTGGCAACTTGCTTCAGAAATGAAAGAGATTAAAAAAATAGAACCCCTTACCTAAAGTATAACATTATGAATAAGATTATTTCGATTAAAATATTGGAAAATTATCATATTTGGATAAAATTCCAAGATGATGAAACAAAAACAATTAATTTTCAGCCCTTAATTGGGAAAGGATTAAGCTCTTTATTGCTGGACAAAGAATATTTTGAAAAAGCAACAATTGATAATGGAGGTGGTTTAGAATGGCCTAATGGAGTTGACTTTTGCCCTAATTTTTTAAAAAACTTTACATCAAAATTAGAAGTAGTATCCTAAAATTACATCGCCCAACAGTGCATTGGCAAAATACGGGCGGAAGGAAGTATTTTCAACATTTTTTCGCTATTTTTTCTTCAGTTATCGTGTGTAAGCTCCCCCAAAAATAGTACGTTTTAAAAGTAGACACATTTTGTAACTTTAAAAAACGTAAAAGATGAAAAGAAGCACATTCAGTCCTGCACAAATTGCAGGCATTCTCAAAGAGTTTGACAATGGCAAAACCGCCGAAGAAATTACCCGGGAGCATGGTGTAAGCAAAGCATCGTTGTACAAATGGCGGCAACGCTATGGAGGCATGGAAGCCACCGAGTTGAAACGAATTAAAGAACTGGAAGAAGAAAATACCCGTTTAAAACGGATGTACGCCAACCTGGCCATGGAGCTTGACACAGCTAAATGGATTATTGAAAAAAAGCTTTAAAGCCTTGCGATAAAAGATCCATTGTACAGGCAGTACGTTTAGAACGGCCAAAAGACATCAGCAAGGCGTGTCGATTAATAAAACTAAGCAGGAGCAGCTTGCAGTATCAATCCATTAAAAACGATGGTTACATAATTCAACGACTGGAAGAACTTGCTAAACAAAACCCTGTAGAAGGTTTTTGGAAGTGTTATGGCCGCATTAGAAATAGTGGCACCATTGTTAATCATAAAAAATTACACAGAGTTTATAAACAGATGGGATTGCCACTGCGCCGTAAAATAAAGAAACGATTGCCAGCAAGAGTAAAAGAAGCATTGGCTATACCTGACTGTTTTACTCAAACCTGGAGTATAGATTTTATGAGTGATGCACTTAGCAACGGCAC
>JANNWD010000372.1:0-3423 GCA_031408315.1 Bacteroidota bacterium | reverse complement strand
ATTTTCGTTCTTGTATCACTCTTAATAATGCTATTTGTACATCTATAGGTAAATTAGCTACTTCATCTAAAAATAATGTACCACCCTCGGCTATTTCAAACATACCATCTTTATCTGTAATTGCCCCAGTAAAAGCACCTTTTACATGGCCAAATAATTCACTAGCGGCAAGTTCTTTTGATAATGTGCCACAATCTAAAGCAATAAATGGCTTGTTTTTTCTATCAC
This sequence comes from Bacteroidota bacterium, assembly GCA_031408315.1. Lineage (GTDB taxonomy): Bacteria > Bacteroidota > Bacteroidia > Chitinophagales > Chitinophagaceae > Ferruginibacter. The sequence continues at coordinate 3,195 of JANNWD010000372.1, read as the reverse complement.
TATATTCATGAATTGTTTTGGCTACAACCTCTTTTCCAGTACCACTTTCCCCATAAATAATTACACTGTAGTTAGTAGGTGCAATGGTTTTTATTTCATTATACATTTGTTTTATTGCAGGCGATTTACCAATTTTATATTGCTTTAAAACCTCTGCATTATTATTTTTTTGGGCAATTTTAGTTGTTGTATTTACTTCGCCGTTCAAAAATTTGTTTGTTGGGGATACATTAATAACAACTAAAGCTTTTTTAATTAAGTTCAAAACTTCATCGGGTAATAGTGGTTTAGTAATATAATCGTAAGCCCCATATTTCATTACTTCTACGGCTGTTTTAATATTGGAGTATCCAGTAATAATAATTACAGGGATATGCGGTTTTTTATTTTTTACTTCTTTTAAAACATCTATGCCTTGTTTATCGCCTAATCTAAAATCGCAAAGTACCAAATCGTAATTATCTTCTTCAAATGCTTTTAAGCCTTTACTTCCATTGGTAGCAAAATTAGTTTCGTAACCATTTCGGTTTAAAAACCGTGTTAGTAATTGGCACATATCAATATCATCGTCAATTATTAAAATCTTATTCATACAAAGAAATTTAGATAAATATCAATATAAAAAAGTGTACCAAAGTAAAATAATACCGACAATAATTATTTTATAACCCTATTTTCTCCTTGCTCAATTGTACTGTTAATATTTTATAATGGCATTAATAATTGTAAATTTATAAAATTGCTTTGAGCTGTTTTATAAATAAAATTGATAAGATATAGTTTTAAATAGGGTAATTAATGGTATTTGGCAGCAATATTGTACATTATGTTATATAAATTATACTGTATAAAGCTATTAATTTATAAATAAAATAAAAAAATTAAAAACATATTAAGTGGATAAAGTAAAAGTATTAATTGTAGATGATGAAAAAGATATAGCCTACTTGCTAAGCTTAAATTTAAAGAAGAAGGCCTACGCTACTTTGGTTGCCCGTAACTTGGCCGAGGCCGAAAAGATAATTCACACTGAATTTCCGCCAATTATTTTGCTAGATAATCACTTACCAGATGGCTTAGGTATTGAATATGTTAGCGAAATAAAGAAAGAGCTGCCCTTAACAAAAATTGTAATGATTACTGCCTATGATACACCACAAGACAGGCAAAAAGCACTAAACAATGGGGTTGATGTTTTTATATCAAAACCCTTTAAAGTAGAAGAAATAATTACGATAGTTGAAGAGTTAACCAAAACTTTGCCTGAAAAATTGTAGAAATATTTTCCAGATTGAGAAATATTTTCCCCAACTTTTTTTTATTACAGTACAATTGTAAAAGAGGTACCCTCCCCCAATTCGCTTTTTACACTAATTTCTCCCTTATGGTTAAGTATTACGTTTTGAATATTAGTTAGGCCTAGCCCATTGCCATTTGGTTTATTAGTAAAGTAAGGCTCAAAAATTTTGCTTAATGCTTCTTCATCCATTCCTTTACCATTATCTGCTACTGTAATTTTAATTTTATTATTAACGTATTCGGTTGTAATAAAAAGGGTGCCATATGTTTTTTGCTCCATAGCTTCTATTGCATTTACTATTAAGTTTAAGAACGAAATAGTTATTTTCTGTTTATCTATAGCAAAATCGGGTAACAAAGCATGGTATTGTTTAGTAACATTTATTTTATGCAGTATAATTCTGTCATCGGCTAATTGTAAAGCATTATCCATTACTTCATTTATATTTTCTTTTGTAAAATTTAATTCTGCAAATTTGGTAGAGTTTAATAGCTCTGTTATTAATTGATTAATGCGATCACTGTTTCTATCAATCATATCAAATAGATATAAATTTTCTTCATCAACAACGTTCAAATCTTCCTTTAATTGGTTAGCAGCAAGGTTTATATTAGTTAGTGGATTACGTACTTCATGTGCAATTTGCCTAGCAATACGCCCAGTAGCTGCAAATTTTTCTTGGCTACGCATTTGTATTAGTTGTTTATTAGCTGTGGCTAATTCTATTACTTGATTGCTAAGTTTAGTTTGATAATTAATTATTTCGGTATAGGCATTTTTTCTTTCTTTATGTTCAATTCGGTAGGTAATAAACCCTAGTACCACTAACCCTAAAGCTAATAATAAAGAAATAAAGGAATAAATGTCGATTAAATTATTTGTTTTTTTAGAAGCTTCAATTCTGCCTTTTAAAAGAATATCCTCTGTTATTTCCATATTTTTAGTTTGCAATCTAATCGCATCCATCGATGTTTTATTCTCAAACATATCTTTACGAATACTATCATTTAGTTGATAATTATTTTGCATAAAATTTATTAAAGAAAATGTTAGTAAGCGTAACCTTTCTTTAATATTAATATTTAAAGTATCTAGTTTTTTAAGTTGCGTAGGATTATCAGTAATAAGTTGCTTGAGGGCTATATAAAAAGTATCTATTTTAATTAAACCATTAGTGTAGGGATATAGGAAAATGCTGTCGCTAGTTATGAAAAAGCCTCTAACACCCGTTTCGGCATCTTTTACAGAGGATAGTAGAGATTCTAAATTATTAATAACTTCATTAGTATGTGTAATTTTTACTTGGTCATTAAAAAGCCGTTTATTATTATATAGTGTAAGTAAATAGGAGGCAAATAGTAATAGCAAAGCTACGGAGTACCCAACAATAGTTTTATTATTACGCCTTTCTAACAGCAGTATTCTATCTACCATAAATTTTAATTTATTTTTTAAAGAACTGTAAGAATATCCACTGCTAAAATAAGGCGTTTTGGCAGTGGCTGTACAATTTAAATCGACTTTATTTTAAGAATATAATTTTTTTACAGTATATCCCATCTAATATTGTAATGTAGCCAAAAGACTAGTTGTGCAATAAAGGCGGTATTATTACTTAATGTATCTTCTTAGCGTCCAAGCTAATGTTTCATGGCTAGTTAATAAACTTGTTAAAAAATCGGCGCTACCTACATCTTTATATTTTTCATCACAATTATCAATATGCTTTCGCAAACTTGTTGCAATTATTTCATGATCATTAAGCAACTCTTTTATCATACCCTCTTGAGTAGGGATTTTAGTGGGTGCCTCTTTTAATGAAGAAGCTTTTATAAACTCTGCCATTGTGCCTGGCACTATACCACCTAGCTTTGTAATGCGTTCTGCAATTTCAT
>JANNWD010000371.1:0-1772 GCA_031408315.1 Bacteroidota bacterium | reverse complement strand
GTGGCAATTACGAATTTGCCCTTAGCATTACTCACGCCTGCGTCGGCTTTATCCATGTGGGGTTCGAGTAAGGCAACTGCGGCTTTCATCGTCTCGGCGGATTGCAGTACAAAGGGGAGTTGCATTTGTCCCGAACCGAAGAGTTCGCCGACTACTTTCATCCCGTCAAGAAGATAGATATTAATCACATCTAATGGTGGATACTTCTCGATCGCTTTCATTAGATTTGCTTCTAATCCCACCCGTTCGCCGTCGATAATATGGCGAGTTAGTTTCTCTTCGAGGGGGAGTTTATCATCCTCGGCTTTATCACGTTTGGTTGTCACCCCTTCAAACATGGTGGTGAGCAAGCCTAACGGATCGTAGGTGCAAATATCACCATCGAATTGACGGCGATCGTAAATCAGATTCCGACAAATTTCTTGATGTTCGGGGTTGATTTTAGCGAGAGGGAGGATTTTATTGGGGCTAACAATTGCCGCATCCATCCCAGCATTCATACACTCATGCAAGAACATCGAGTTCAATACTTGACGAGCCGCCGGATTTAGACCGAAGGAAATATTTGATAGTCCCAATAAAACGTGGCATTGGGGCAGATTTTCGCGAATCATTTTAATTGATTCGACGGTGGCTTTACCATTTTCCCGATCTTCTTCAATTCCGGTTGAGATTGGCAGTGCTAAAGGATCGAAGAAGATTTCGTAGGCAGGAATTCCATATTCTACCGCTGCTCGATAGGCACGTTGCGCGATCGAGAATTTCCGCTCGGCTGTCCGTGCCATCCCTTCTTCATCAATGGTACCAATCACAATTCCCGCCCCATATTTCTTGGCAATTTCCAATACTTTATAGAAGCGTTCTTCACCATCTTCATAGTTAGTTGAGTTGAGTAAACATTTACCCCCCGCAACTTTCAATCCGGCTTCCATTTTCTCCCACTCAGTGGAATCCAACATCAGCGGTAAACTTACGTTATTAACTACACGAGAAACAACCTCGTGCATATCCTTAACACCATCACGTCCGACATAATCGACGTTGACATCGAGAATATGGGCACCTTCTTTCACTTGAGATTTAGCGAGTGAAACTAAACCATCCCAATTCTCTTCATTTAATAAATCGCGACACTTTTTCGAGCCACTCGCATTCAACCGTTCGCCGATAATTAAAAACGAATTATCCTGATGATAAGGCTGGATTGACATCAATGAAGATGCCGCTGGTTCAAATACTGGAGTCCGTTCTTTTACTTGTAAAGTCGCACCGATTTCCGCTAAAGCTTTAATATGATCTGGACGTGTACCACAGCAACCGCCGATTACTTGGACACCCCAATCTTCGACGAACTTATACATCGCCAGCTTGAGTTCAACAGGCGTTAATTTATAGTGAGCATGTCCGCCGATATTTTCCGGTAAACCCGCATTTGGCACACAAGAAACCACAAACGGCGATTGTTCGCACAGATGCTTAATATGGGGAGCCATTAAATCTGGCCCAGTCGCACAATTTAGTCCTAAAATATCGATCGGGAATGGTTGCAATGCCGTTAATAATGTCGCCACATCACTACCAGACAACATCGTCGCCTGGGGATTTTCAAATGTTGCTGACACCATAATCGGGATTCTGGCACCTTTATTTTTAAAAACCACCTCCAATCCATTGATTGCTGCTTTGATTTGCAGCACATCCATACAAGTCTCAATCAGAAATAGATCCACACCACCGTCATACAAGCCCGTAGCCTGTTCGGTGTATGCTTG
>JANNWD010000370.1:0-1856 GCA_031408315.1 Bacteroidota bacterium | reverse complement strand
TAAATAGGCAATCATATTTTCTAAGGTATCATTACTGCTTGCCATGCTCCAAATAATAGCATTCATTTTACTAAGTAATTCATCTGCCGAGGAAGATATTTTATTTAACTCTGGTAAGTCTATATCTGCTAATTTATTTTTTGCCAATTCACTGTATAATCTAATACTCGTCATACCTGCACCTAAGTCGTCATGCATATCGGCACTTATTCTATTTCGTTCTTCTTGCTGAGCCTTATATACAGCAATTTCAGTTTCATACTTTTGCTTTTCTGCCTCAAGTTTTAAAGCTTCTTGCTTCTTTATTGTTTCAATAATTTCTTGCCTATTTTTATACGTAAGCCCAAGTAAAAAAGCAATTAGGGCGGTTACTAAACCAATTTCGTAATATACTAATGCCGATGTAAATACATTTGTTTGTAATACATTTCCTAAAATTAAAGTAAGAGAAATTATCCAAAAAAGTAATGATAAACTATTGCCGACAGCCAAGTATATTAATAATTTTCTTTGTTGTGTAAAAGCAAGAATAATGTAAAATATGCCAAATGCAAGAATGATTATTTTCATCCAGTCTTCTAAAAAAACTTCTAGTATAATATTGGTGGTAAAAAAATGTATGTAAGTAAATAATAAAAGCATAATACCTACAAATACTTTTTCTGTTTTCAATACTTTATCTACTAATTTATACTCTGTAGAGGTATTTAAAAATTTTCTGGTAAACTCTATATAAAAAATACTTCCAATAAGAAGTAAAGCAAAATCAATATACTCCCAAAATAACGCACTAAATAAACTAGAGTGTTTATAAAGCACAGCATTAAAAAAAACGATTAAAAATACACTAAGGCTATATAGGGAATAATAGAGAAACTCTTTTTTTCTACTTAAAAAATAATTAGTACTTGTAAAAAAAATCATCATTAATAAAATACCGCTTAATAGTAGTCCAAATGTTTTTATATCACTTTTTCTATTGTACAAACTTTTTTGAAAAACCTCCTCATTATTTTTTGTTATTAAATAAGGGACAATGTTATTGCCACTGGCTCTACTAAAGTTAAGTTTAGCAATAAATAGCGTAGTGGTTTGAGGTAAGAAAGCTACTGGTATAAATCCATCAAATGTTTTATCAACTAAATAAGGAAGCAACTTTTTTTGTATAGAATCAAATTGATAGAAGTCTATATTTTTCAACGTACTTCCTGCATAAAAAATTAATGTATCGTTTATATTTTTATCATTTGTTACATAAAATTTTAAATAAGAGTTGTATTTGGCTAAATCTAATTTTGATTTTATTATTTTTTTATATGATGATGCTGAATCAAATTTTTGTGATAAGATAGTATTTAGAGTTATATTTTTTTGTCTATCTAAAAAAAAGCTTGTTTTATTAATAATATAGGTGTAAGCGTTTACTTCGCTGGTTTTAATGGCAGTTGTATCTGTAATGTATTGACAAAAAGCTACATTACAAAAAGCAAATAAAACAAAAAAAATAGAGAAGTATTTTTTCAAGCAAATACAGTTTAAGCCAAACTTACTAAAAACGTACAAGATTCGGTAAATTATTCTGCTATTTGATTAATTTTTGCAATAAAGGTTTTTATATCTTTGTTACAATGGCGAATAAATTAAAAACTGCAAAACCTAAGGCAGAAGCTAAAGAGCAATTTAAACAGGAAAAAGAGCAAACAGTTGATGTAAAGCAACTGCTTAAAGACGAACGTACCCACAAAATTGCAGGCGCTTTTTTTATCTTAATGGCCATACTTTTATTTGTTGCATTTACATCCTACTTATTTACTTGGGAAGAAGACCAAGATAAGGTTTTTAAAAACGGCTATAAA
>JANNWD010000369.1:0-7197 GCA_031408315.1 Bacteroidota bacterium | reverse complement strand
GGTGAAATTGGCGGTGGTATGGAAGCCGAGGCTGCTCATTATATAAAAAGCACTGGTAATAAAAAACCTGTTGTAGGTTTTATTGCTGGGCAAACTGCTCCTCCAGGTCGTAGAATGGGGCATGCTGGTGCAATTGTTGGTGGAGAAGATGACACCGCTGCTGCAAAAATGAAAATTATGACAGAATGTGGTATTCTGGTAGCTGCTAGCCCTGCAGATATTGGAAAAACTATGGCTGAAGCCTTGAAATAATAATAATAGCTTAACACGTTATTTATAAACAATTTGCGAAAGCAGTACGATTTTTGTACTGCTTTTTTAATGCAACCATTTAACTAAAAATAAAGTCTTTAAATAAATATATTTTTAAACGTTAAAATTCAAATTATGAGAATATTATTTACACTTTTATCTATTATTATTTCATTTACACTTTCGGCACAAGTAAGCTGGAACTTTGCAACGGCTGCCCCAACAAGTGGAGTTATAGCTAATTCCACAGTTAGCAATATTGCACAAGGCAATAATAATGGTACAACTACATTAATTACAACTACTTCTGCATCTGCAGGCTATGCTGGTGCAAGTGGTACACAAAATGCTGGTGCAGCAGCCTTTACTGGTAGCCTTAATACCTCTACAAGTACTTATTTTGAAGTTACTTTTACGCCAGCTAGTGGTTACAGAATTTCAATTTCAAATTTGGTTGCTGGCTCTCGTTCTACAACAACTGGCCCACAGTTACTTACCGTTAGGTCTTCGTTAGATGGTTATATTGCTAATTTAAGCACAGCTACAGTTGCTAATAATTCAGCATGGGCTTTAGCACCATTTGGTGCTTTTGCTTTAACTACTGGTGCTGTAGATGTGCCTATTACTTTAAGAATTTTTAGCTCAAACGGCACTGGTGTGCCAGCAATAAATACTGCCAATTGGCGTATAGATGATTTGGCAATTAGTTATGCCGTTGCAGTTGCTCCTATTACCTTTAAGTCATTCACAGGTATAAGAAATAATACTGGTGTTCAATTAAAATGGACTACTAGCCAAGAAAGTAATATGAAAAATTATACCCTTGAAAAAAGTACAAATGGTGTAAACTATTTCCCAATTGCAATTATCAATGCGAATAATGCGGCAGAAAATACTTACCAATTTGTAGATGTTAACGTTGGTGTTAGTGCATCTCTTTATCGTATAAAAATTACAGGTAACGAAGGTAAAATTTCATACTCTACAATTGTACGAATTAGTGGCGAAGCTAATGATGCAAAACTTACTATTTACCCAACCGTTTCTAACGCAAAAATTACAGCCGATTTTTATGCTCCAAAATCTACTACAGCATCTATTGTAATTATTGACGCTATTGGTAAAGTAATTAATCAACAAACAGTATTAGTAAATAGTGGTAGAAACAATTTGCCTATTGCAATAAATAATATAGCTAATGGTGTTTATCGCTTACGGATTATTGGTTTAAATATAAACTATGTTGCAAGCTTTATAAAAAATTAATCCCTATTTGAAAATTATAAAAGAAGCCCCAAAAACTGGGGCTTTCTTTTTATCTAAAACTAAAACTGGAAGTATTAATTATCCTATTGATTGTGTGTATTGCATTAATTCTTGCTTGCTACTACTAAAGCTAAATATATCATTTACTACAAAATAATTTTGTTTATCAATGGTGTTTTTGTAGGCCAATTTTGCTATTGCTAATTTGCTACTTTCAAAGCTAAATAATTGCACTAATTCTTTTACTTGAGTAGTTGTAAAGTTATTATTACGTATTGCTTGTGTTGCAATTGATTGTTTTGTATAGTCAAAATTTTCATTTTGAATTGATTGTTTCAATTGATAAAATGATTTATCATTCATTGCTACTTTATTGTTACATCCGCTGTTTCCATTATTCCAATTGCCATTATTATTGTTGCCATTCCCATTATTATTCCATGAGTTATCATTATCACAATTATGGTGTTTATTTTTTTTATGCCCTTTCCCTTTTTTTCCTTCGCAATTATGCCCTTTGTGTTTATTATTATTAGAAGTTCCGTTATTGGAACCATTCCAACCATCGTTGTTAGTATTAGTATTATTACCGCTACCATTCCAACCACCGCCATTGTTGTTGCCACTATTGCCCAAAGGCTGTTCATTAATTACAACATTTCCTAAAACATTTAACGATAAAGTAGTTTCAGTATTACTCTTTAAAAAAATGGTATTATCGTAAACTAACTTACGGTTATTGCCACCAAAAATAGAATTACTTTGTTTGTATAATTGTATACGGTGGTTTGCACTATTAATATCGCTAATGTAAAAGCTGTTGCCATTTTTGTATTGGTCGCCTACGGCATAACCATCTACAAATAAATAATAATTTTGAGAGGAAGTTGTGCTTACCACTAACCTAGTATTATCGTACATAGCAAATGAGCTAAGCGATAAAATTGCTGCTAACATAAACAAGGCTATCTTTTTCATAATTCGTAATTTAAAGTGAAATAATTTTGCTTTATACCAATAATTCAATACCCATGCCATAAATGTTTTTAATTTTGTAATAAAATGTTAAGATGATTTTTATTTATGAAAAATAAACGAGCCTTGCATCCTAAAAAGGGTTGTCAGCCTTGTTTAAAAAAGGGTTCTCAACCTTATTTAAACGTTTTAATTTTTAAACCCTTTAATAAAGGTTGACAACCCTGATACACAAACTAAAATTGTATAAAAAAGAGTAGCCTTGCATCCTACTTTTTAATTAAGTAACTTGTAAAAAAATAAAAAATGATTTTACGTACATTGAAATTCACCCTCTGCACAATTGCTGTATTTTTTAACCTTTCAATTTTTAGCCAAATAAAAATGAACGATTACACCGCTCAATGGAAAAAAGTAGAAGCCTTTGAAAAAAAAGGACTAACTAAAAGTGCTTTAAAAGAAGTATTAAGCGTTTATACCCTTGCTGTAAAAGAAAATAACGATGCCCAGCAAATAAAAAGTTGCATGTATCAAATTAAGTACCGTAATATGGTAGAGGAAGATGCTAATGAAAATAACATTTTTTTTATTGATACCTTAATCGCAAAAGCAAAGGCACCTGCAAAAAATATTTTGCAAAGTATGCAAGCCGAATTATTTTGGCAATACCTACAAAATAATCGCTGGGAAATAAAAGACCGTACTCAATTGGCAGAAGAAAAAAGCAAAGACATTACTACTTGGGGTATAGAAAAATTGCACTCTACCATCGGCAACTTATATAAAGCTTCTTTAAGCAGTAATACAATTTTAAAAACTACAAAGCTAGACGGCTTTGATGCTATAATTACTAAAGGCGTTAATACAAGGCACTTACGCCCCACCCTTTATGATTTTTTAACCCACAGAGCTTTAGGCTATTTTACTACTGGCGAAAGCGATTTAACAAAGCCGGCTTATCAATTCACCATTAACGATGACAAAGCCTTTGCTGCTGCAAAAGAATTTGCAGCATACAATTTTATTACAAAAGATACAGCCTCATTGTATTTCAAAGCCATTTTGCTTTTTCAAGATGTAATAAAATTTCATGTTAATGATGCTACACCAGATGCCTTGATTGACGTGGATTTACAACGCTTAATGTTTGTAAATAATTATGGTGTAATGCCGGGCAAAGAAAAATTATACGAAGATGCCCTTAAAGCCATTGAAGATAAATATCCTACCAATCCAATTACTTCAAGAGCCATGTTTTCCAGAGCTCAACTCTATTACAACAAAGGAACAAACTACAAGGCCAATGAAAACGAAGAACATCAATACGAAATAAAAAGAGCCAAAGAATTATTAGATGCTACAATAGCAAAATTCCCAAAAAGCGAAGGAGCAATTAATGCACAAAATTTATTGCAATCTATTGTAACACCTTCTCTTAATTTAATTACCGAAAAAGTAAATGTAATTAATCAGCCTTTTAGAACATTAGTGCAATACAAAAATGTAAAAACAGTTTTTCTTCGTTTAATAAAAATTAGTAGAGAAGAGTATAAAAAAATAGATAGTAGAGATTACAAAAAATACTGGCAAGCTATTACGGCATTACCATCAATAAAAGCATGGAGTGTAGATTTACCAAATCCACAAGATTTTCAACAGCACAGCACAGAAATAAAAGTAGATGCACTTAACGGTGGTACTTATATTTTATTGGCTAGTAAAGAGGGTAGCTTTGATTTGGCAAAAAATATTTTAGCACAGCAATTTACTTATGTAAGCAACATAAGCTATATCCATAATGATAAAAACCAGTACTATGTGCTGCACCGAGATAATGGGCAACCCCTTGCTAATACACAAGTACAAGCTTGGGAAAACCGCTACAACAGCAATAAAAATCAAAACGAATTAATTAAAGCCGAAAATTATACCGCAGATAAAAACGGTATGTTTACGGTGAAAAAAACTACTGAATACCGCAACTTTACTTTGCAACTAAAAAATAGTGGCGATGAATTATTTATGGATGATAACCACTACGGTTATGCCAACTACAACGAAAACATAATATACAAAGACACTAAAACATTTTTATTTACAGATAGAAGTATTTACCGCCCCAACCAAACCGTATTTTTTAAAGGCTTAGTCATCAAAACAAATATTGATGCTAGCAAAAATAAAGTTGCTCCTAATTTTCAAACTACCGTAATTGTAAAAGATGTTAACGACCAAAAAGTTACTGAAATAAAAGTATCCACTAACGATTATGGTAGCTACCAAGGCAGTTTTAAATTACCACAAGGGTTACTTACAGGTGAATTTACCATTGAAGATTCGGTTACACAAAGTACTCAACAAATTAGTGTAGAAGAATACAAACGCCCCAAATTTTTTGTAGAAGTAGCAAAACCAAAAGGTACGTACAGAGTAAACGATAGCATAAAAGTAATTGGCACGGCTAAAGGCTATGCCGGCAATTTAATTGATGGGGCTACTGTAAAATATAGAGTGGTACGTAAAGTACAATACCCTATTTGGTGGGACTATGGTTTTTATCGTAGAGGTGGTTATGGCAGAAACGAAGAAGTGGAAATTACCAATGGCACTGCCACTACAGATACTAAAGGTGAATTTAATGTAACCTTTAAAGCACAACCCGATGAAAGTATTGACAAAAAAAGTCAGCCTACATTTTATTATGAAGTAAGTGCCGATGTTACAGATATTAATGGCGAAACTAGAAGTGCAGAAACTTCTGTAGCTGTTGCTTATCAAGCCTTGCAATTAAGTATTGATATTGACGAAAAAGTACATGCCGATAGCTTGAAGAATTTAAAAATAGGTAGCACCAACATCAATGGCATTTTTGAAAAAGCCAATGTAAATATTACCATCACCAAATTACGAAGCCCTAATAAATATTTTAGAGAACGTTATTGGCAACAGCCTGATCAATTTGTACTAAGTAAAGATGAGTACTATACTCTCTTCCCTTACGACTTGTATAAAAACGAAACACAAAAAAGCAGTTGGGCTACAGCAGAAAAAGCAATAGATAAAACAGACAGTACTAAAGAAAATGGGCAATGGGCAATGGGCAATGGGCAATTAGCAAGTGATTTTTATAAAATTATTGTAAGTGGAAAAGATAAATATGGCGAAGAAGTAAGAGCAGAAAAATACATTGAGGTTACTAACAACCAACCAGCAACCAATAACAACCAACCCATTACTATTACCAAACAAAAAACCACTCTTGAGCCAGGCGATAAAGCTCAATACAACATTGCAACCAGCTTTGACAAAATTTGGTTAATACACACTTTAAGTAAAATCGATAAAACTAATCCTACTACTTACTTAACAGTTACAAAAAACCAATCAACGGCATCATCGATATCGGCGGGAGAGCAAGACCGTGGCGGCATAGCCATGAATTACGCTTTTATACAACACAACCGAGTATATAAAGGCGGCGAAAATTTTTACATACCATGGAGTAATAAAGAAATACAAATTAATTACACCACTTTTAGAGATAAACTATTACCGGGTGCCAATGAAAAATACACCATAAAAATTACAGGTACCAAAGGGCAAAAGTTAGCTGCCGAAGTATTAGCTAGTATGTACGATGCATCGCTTGATCAATTTAAACCACATAACTGGAGCAACATAAATATTTGGCCATCACTTTATAATACTACCAATTGGCAGCAGAATGGTTTTACAACTATTAACTCTACAGAGTATAATGGTGAGGAAAGAAAGTATTATCAATTAGAGGCTAAAAGTTATGATGGATTATTAGGAACGTATGCTTGGGGAGATTTTAATGGACGTTTTGATATGCGATCAAAAGGTGTTTATAAAAGCATGTCACCAGCTCCAGTAATGACGGAAAGTAATAATGCTGGGTTAGATGAAGTTGTTGTAACTACTGCTTTTGCAAATAAAGCAAAGCCTTCATTACGAAAGGATGAAGAAGGTGGAGGTGAAGCTGCAATTAAGTTGCCAGAATTTATAAAACCAAATTCGATTGAAAATGATAAAGTTAAAATTCGCAAAAACTTCAACGAAACTGCCTTCTTCTTTCCACAATTAACAACAGATGCCGAGGGCAATGTAGAATTTAGTTTTACCATCCCAGAGGCATTAACACAATGGAAATTATTAACCCTTGCTCATACAAAAGATGCTGCTAGTGGTGTAATTGAAAACACAGTCATTACACAAAAGCCTTTAATGGTACAACCTAATGCCCCTCGTTTTATAAGAGAGGGAGATAAAATGGAGTTTAGTGCCAAAGTGGTAAACCTTAGCGATAAAGAAGTAACAGGTACGGCTACCTTAGAGTTAATTGATGCTGCTACCAATGCACCAGTAGATGGTTGGTTTAAAAATGTTTTTCCTAATCAATATTTTACGGTGGCAGCTGGGCAAAGTAGTGCCATTAAATTTCCAATGGAAGTGCCGTTCAATTTTAATAGTGCCATGAGTTATAGAATTATTGCAAAAACTACAGAAGCTAGTGATGGAGAAGAAATGGCCATTCCTGTTTTAACCAATAGAATGTTGGTTACAGAAAGTATGCCTTTAAATGTTAGAAACACAAATACTAAAACATTTAAGTTTGAAAAATTATTAAATAGCGGTAGCAGCACTACACTAAGCAATCATGCAGTTACAGTTGAATACACC
>JANNWD010000368.1:0-1945 GCA_031408315.1 Bacteroidota bacterium | reverse complement strand
TTTCCATCAACTCTACCAAATATTCCATATTTTCTTTTTCTAAACTTGCTTTAAATTTTCGTAGCTGACTTATATGTTCATTTAAAACATCTAAAACGTTCTCTTTGTTTTGCATAAATATGGGTGCCCACATGTCACTGTTACTTTTTGCCAAACGAACGGTGCTTTCAAAACCACCACCAGCCATTTCAAAAATAGCATCTTCTTCTTTTTCTTTTTCTAACACTGTATTCGCCAATGCAAAAGATGTTATGTGTGATATATGACTTACATACGCTGCATGTACATCATGGTTAACTGCATCCATATAAATAATGTGCATACCCAAAGTTTTGTACATATTTTCAACTTGTTCAGCAACTATATTATCGCTTAATTCTTTATCACAAATAACACAAGCCTTACCAACAAAAGCATTCACCACAGCGGCTTCTGGCCCACTATATTCTGTTCCCCACATTGGGTGTGTAGCTACAAATTGTTTACGCATAGGATGATTTTTTATAGTATCGCATAACGCAAATTTTGTGGAGCCTACATCAACAATTATTTGTTTATCAGTAATTAAATCCAATATTTTTTTTACCACATTAATCGTAGTATCAACAGGGATACTTACAAAAATTAAATCACTTTTTTTAACTGCATCCTCTAATGATAAAGCTTCATCAATTATATTTAATTCAACTGCTTTTGCTAAATTTTTAGCAGAATTATCTACACCAATTATTTTTGCAGCAATACCTTTCTCTTTCAATGCCAATGCCATTGAGCCCCCAATTAAACCTACGCCTACAATTGTTACATTCATAACTAATTTTTTATTCTATTTATAGCTTCGTCAATTTTTTCTTCTGCGGCACACAAACTTACTCTTACATAATTATTTCCATTGCTACCAAATATGCCACCGGGTGTAATAAACAAATTGCTTTCGTTTAAAACTTTATCGCTTAACGCATAACAGTCTTTAAACTCAGTTGGTATTTTTGCCCATACAAACATGCTAACTTGGTTTTTATCGAAAGTGCAATTTAGTAGGTGCAATAATTCAAACACTTTTACTTGACGCTTTTTATAAACAAAATTTACTGAATTATGCCAATCTTCTCCCAACTCCAAAGCCTTTGCAGCAGCCAGTTGTACAGGCAGAAACATACCACTATCCATATTGCTTTTAAAACGCAATACTTCATCAATTCGTTCTTTTGCCCCACATAGCATACCAACTCTCCAACCGGCCATATTATGGCTTTTGCTAAGTGAGTTTAATTCTATAACACAATCTTTAGCCCCATCTACACTTAACAAACTTTGTGGGGTATCATTTAAAATAAAACTATACGGATTATCATGAATGATGAGAATATTATATTTTTTTGCAAAAGAAATTAAACTAGAAAATATTTCATTGCTAGGTAACTTGCCCGTAGGCATGTGAGGGAAATTAACAAAAATTATTTTAACTCTATTGACGTATAAATTGTTTTCAATTTCACTAAAATTTGGTAGCCAATTATTTTCTTCTTTTAAATCGTACTCAATACATTTTGCGCCTGCTATTATAGCTGCACTTTTGTACGTTGGGTAACCAGGGTTAGGAATGAGTACAAAATCTCCATCATTTAAATACGTCATACAAATGTGCATAATGCCTTCTTTGCTGCCTAACAAAGGCAATATTTCTTCATTAGGATTTAAGGTAACATTGTACCATTTTTTGTACCAAGTTGCAATGGCATTTCTTAAAATAGGGCTTCCTTTGTAGGATTGATAGGCATGTGTATTTGGCTTTAAACTTTCCTCTTGCAAGGTTTTTATTACACTAGCATGTGGCGGCAAATCAGGGCTACCTATACCTAAATTAATTACATTTTTACCTGCGGCATTTATAGCATCAATCTCTCTTAACTTTTGGGAAAAATAATATTCTCCTACCCCTTCT
>JANNWD010000367.1:0-15316 GCA_031408315.1 Bacteroidota bacterium | reverse complement strand
TATGCTGTAACTACCTGGTGTAAGCGATGAAATAGTTAAGGGCAATGTGCCATTTACAACTCCACCCGGACCATTTAATGTGTACGTTAATTTTGCAGGACAGTCTTTAGGATTGCAACTATAGGCACCATCTAACACAATATTATCTTTACAATTAAGTTTACCCAAATCTGTTCCGCAGTCTATCTTTTTAATTTTTTCGTTGGTAGATAATTGAATATTTAGCGGTGCTTTTGGATCACACTCACATTCCTTACAATCTACTTTAATAAATACCTTACAGGTTAAACAAAGCTTACCTCCACAATAGCCATTTATAACAGCACTATAGTTGCCATTGGCTAATCCAGTAATAGTTAATGGAGCTAATCCTTTTTGAATTAAAGAACCTGCACCGTTGTATAAAAATACACTATCTACACTTCCACAATCGGCCGTTGGGCATTGTATAGATGCTCCTATTACTAAAGGTTTTTTACAGTCATCTCCTGTAATTAAAATAACGGTTTCTTTTGCACAATCTATTTTTTTAGGTTTTGCTGTGCCTACGGCTCCAAAATAATAATAAGGCTCTTCTTTCCAAGTGCTTCCTTTGCAACAGTCTTTATCGCAATCAATAATATTTATATTAAAGTTGCCCGATTTGCTTGAACAACTATCTCCTATAAACGTAACTACTATATGAATACTGTGATTACCTACCGATAAACCGCTTAAAACCAAATATGGTCCTGTGTAAATTAGCGATGCTCCATCGTACCATTGTATGGTATATAAACTACCATACGTTTGCCCTGGTCCAAGTGGTAATGGCGTAATTAACGTATCTGTTTTACATAACGTATCGCAACCTATTGGAAATAAATCTACATAAGGCCTTTTTTTAATGGTAACCATATTGCTTGAAGCCGTACAGCCCGTTGCAGGGTTAAGTACGTTTACATAATAGTTGCCAGCGGCTGCGGTTGTCATTATACTGCCTGTAGCTCCATTACTCCACTCATACACATAACTAGGCCCGGTTGGTAATGCGGTTGCAGTATAGGTATGCATTATACCCTCACACAAATAACCAGTTGGTGCAATAGAAACGGTTGGGCTTTTATAAACGTAAACGCAAAACGTATCTTTTGCCACACAACCTGTAGTATCGGTTACGGTTAATATAAATTGATAGGTATTACCTGCAGTTACATTTACACCAACGTTAAAAGAGGTATTGCCACTAGTAAATGTTGCTGTTGGATTAACTTGCCAGAAATAAGTATAGTTAGGTAGGTTAACACTATTTTGTAAATAAATAGTACCAGTAGCACCACTTATACATTGTACAGATTGCCCTTTAATTTCTGCAATGGGTTTTGGATAATACATAACCATTACCGTATCCGATTTTACAGGACAGCTACTTGCATTTCCTATAGGAGTTGCAGTAACCCAATAATTACCAGAGGCATCAAAAGTACATGGTTGGTAGGTAGATGTAGTTACTCCGGTAGAAACACCATTATGATACCATAAAAAATTAGTGAAACTTGCGGCTGGTGTAGCTGTTAACGTTTTAATAGGCGTTACACAATCTTGGCAAATATATACTATAGATTTTGGGGTAATAGTTAATGTTGGAGGTACAATTACATTTACAGGCATTGTAGTTGTAAATACACAACCCCATTTATCTTTAACCGATAAACTAATAATTGGATTAAGCGGTGTACCATTAAAATGATGGGTTATTGGGTTGGTTACGCCAGATGTTCCATCTCCAAAATTCCAAGTATAGGAAATGATATTAGGACCAATACTGCTTGTATAAACATAATCTACGCCTTTGCAAGGTTTATTATTACCAGTTATACTAAGCGGTGTAGTTGGAAAAGAAAAAGTAAATGATTTAGTAAGGGTACATCCATTTTTGCTAATGGTTAATGTAACGGTAGGGTTACAACCTAGTAGCACATTAAGTGTTGGATTAGCCATGTTTGATGTAGCAGTTCCTGTATTTGCAAACGTACCGCAAGTGGTTGTCCATACCGTACTATAACCTGCATACGATGGTAAAAAAGTACTAGCATCGGTTAATTGTACATTCCACCCATTTGCACCACAAGTAATTACATGCGTAAACGAATCTACCATTGGTATAATAACTAATTGACTATCGCAATGGATACTACCATCGCTACAAGTAATACCACCTTTTACTATATATGTTCCAACCGTTGCGTACGTATGTGTACCCGTAGGTCCACTTGTACCATCTCCATAAAACCAATATTGAGATATAGGAGTGCAACCTAGTGGCGTAGATATTGATAGATTAATAGGATTATTACAATTATTATTACCTGTAATAAGTACATCTTTTATACATCCACCACCACATGAACCACTATTGCAATCTTGTACCACTATCACATTAGAGGTAGCTGTACAACCATTAGCACAAATAACCGTTACTGAGTAACTACCAGGGGTACTTACTGTAATAGGATTACCAGTAGCCCCATTACTCCAAACATACGTAGCACCTGTACAGTTTGCACTAACAGATGCAGTTATAGTAACCGTATTTGCACCACATATATTTCCAATACCTGTAATGCTTACATTAATTGGTGTAACACCTGTAACCACTGTTGAGCTATTTGCTGTGCAACCACCTAGGTAGGTAGCCACTACAACATAAGTACCGTTTTGTGTTGCCAAATAAGGATTACCAGTACCCACAAGGTTACCATTTAAGTACCATTGGTAAGTACCGCCACTTGGCGAAGCCGTTAGTGTTGCACCACAACTACTTGGTGCGTTATTAATAGTTACAGTGGCTGTTGTGGCTGCAACTGGTATTGATACAGAACCTCCACAACTTGTAAGGGTAATTGTTGCATTACTGTTTACGGTAAATGTTGCACTTGTACCTATACCTGAGCCTACCAATACCCCACCAGATGAAATACTCCAAGTGTAACCACCAGTTGGTATTGCACCTGTAACACTTGCCGTAACTGTACCGCCAGAACAAACTGAAGCTGCCGATAAAGTTATTGCAGGAGGTGCCCCTACTTTTGAAATAGATATTTGCTTAAATTTAGTACATCCATTAACTGTTTGTGCTGCTTGTAACACCCAAGGGCCAGCACCTGTAAAATTTATAGATGCGTTAGCATTATTTGTACCGTACTCACTAATTGTACCAGTACCGCTTACAAAACTCCAAACAAAATTAGCTGTACTAATATTGCTAGATACGGTGTAGGTATATAATTGATTGGGGCAAATAGTTGTAAGTCCTACAATTGCATTTATTTTTGGCGTATCAACCACTACAATATTTATTAGTGCTGGAGATGAACAAAAATTTGCAGGCACAGCAGGTGTTGCAACAATTGTATAACTACCAGCTACATTCCAAGTAATATTTTGGCAGGTAGAAGAGGTAGAGTTTATTGTATAACCAGTACCTACAGCAGGATTCCAAATACCTACATTGCCATTAGCACAAATATTGGTTGTTTGCCCAACACAAACTGGCGATGAACCATTTAGTTTAAAAACTGGTTTTATATAAACGCCTATTGTATCGGTACCGCTACATTTGCTATACGGATTACTATAATTACATGTAATAATAAACGGTCCACCAGCTGTAGCACCCCATTGTACATTTATTACATTATGGTTACTATCGTAGCCAACTATATTGCCGCCGCCACTAATTGTCCATTTATAAAATGTACCTGGTAATGCCGGTAAAGAATAAGTAGCAGTTGAACTTGGGCAAACAGTATAAGGCCCTTGTATGGACAAATTAGGAAATAATACAGGTACGTTTAATGAAGCTGTATTATTACACACACCACTACAACTAGCGTTAAGCGTAACCGCTGTTGGTAAACTACTTGGAGGGTTATTCCAAACAATAGTGGCACAAGTAGTGCCTTGGCCGCTAATAACTGTACCGCCATTTGCACTCCAAGTTAATCCTGTACAACCCGGTGTGTTAGTGCAATATTTTACAGTATCACCAGCACATAACATTTTTCTACAATCGTCGGTATATATATTAATGCCTGCTGCAGGGTTTACATTTATACTAACCATAGCAGTGTCTTTACATCCACAATCTCTTGTAACTCCGTTAGAAGAACTTGTTGAAGATACGGTTAGAATAATATTTTTTATTCCAGGGCTAGTGTAAATGTGTGGGGGAGGGTTTTGTAGGTTAGATGATGTACCATCTCCAAAATCCCAATAATAAACATTGCCGCCAATAGAGCCAGCACCGCTAAAATTTACTGTACCATTTATACAAACTGGGCTTGGGCTGAATGCAATTGCAGCCTTTGGGCCATCTAACAAACAAACTTTTTTAGTAATAGTATCTCTGCAAGTGCTATCGGCATTTTTTATAATTATTTGAATGTAGCCTGTATTGCCACTACCCCAGGTAATTACGCCAGGGTTTGCGGTAGGGCTTGCAATTGTACCGCCAATAACCGTCCAACTATAGGTAAACCCTGTAACGGCTGGTGCAGCAGGTGCAATGTAATAGGTTTGTGTTTGGTTTTTACAAGCCATAAACGAAGGTTCATTTACGGCAGGATTTCCTGCACCGTTTACTGTACCCCCGTTACTGGCACTGTCTCTACAAGCTTTTTCATCGCAAGGGGTAATGGGGCTGCCTACCAATTTAAATTTAGGGCAACAAATAGCAGTAGCTAGCTGTGCTTTAATACTTACGTTGTAAGTAATTAAAAGCAGTAGTATAATTATAATTTTTTTCATCACAATAGTTTTACAGTTAGGTTTTATTTATTTATGATCTCCATTTTTTTCACAACCATCTTTTTTCTTTTCGTAACAAACTAATTTATTACAAGTAGTGCAGTCGGTAAATTCAATTTTATATCGAATACACCATTTAAATACATCACTACAGCAAGGTGTTAATTGTGGAGTAGTTATGTTTATGTTTAAAGGAGATGGAGGGGTTGTGGGAGTCCATTGCATACTATTGGTGCCATTGGTAAAATGTCCGTAAGTAGCAGCATCTTTATTGCAAGGAATACATAAGTCATTTTCGGGAGTCATTTCAAAATAAACTAACTCGGCTTGAATGCTTTTTATTGTTTTAGTAGGTGTAATACTTACAGCTATTGGTTGACTAAAATTTATGATGTTATTTGCGATAGTGATATTGGATGGTTTAGGGGCATCTAGCTTAAATTCATCACAATCTTTACAAATACATTTTAGGGTATCCCATGCTGTTTCGTTATTTATATTATCGGGGTCGGTTGGCCAAATAGCATCTACAATAAACTTAATTGTTTTCATACTATCTACACAATTTATACTGCCAGTAAAGGCTTGTGAGCCGTTGGCGTTTATTGTAAAAGGTAAGCCAGGCAAAGTTGGTGTAAGGGTAACAAGTGGTCCTGTACCATTTACCCTATATTTAATAGCGGTTACTTGTGCTTGATTGGTTAGGTGCAAATTATTTATTTTAACATAAATATTTTGTTTTCCATTGATACAACAAGTAATACTTACACTATCAATTTTTGTATTAATATTATCATCTAAAATTTTAAAACTCCATATTTCGCTTTTGCCACTATTGTTACCTAATGGTTTTCCCTCTTTGTTAAGTGCTTGTACTTGCCAAACATAATCGCATAAGTATGGGGGTTTACATGGGCCAGTATAAATTGCAGAGCCGTTAATTACAGCTTGTGTAATATTATCTACATCTTTGGTTACAATGGGCTGGTTGCTCCTCATAGCGGCTGTACCATTTTGCCCTTGCATTAACTGCCATACTTTTAGGCGGTACGTAACTGCTTGTTGTGGCTTGGGCACTAGTGGTGTCCATCTAAATTGAATTGGCTTTAAAATATCTCTTTTGCTAATTCTCTTATCATTATCTGGTGTAATTAATGTTGGTGCTGCGTACTCTTCGCCTTTTGCACTTTCTACTTTAAACTCTTTGCATACTTCGTTGCTAATGGCAATTCTATCTAAATTAAAAAACTGAGCACATATTTGGTAACTACCTTCTTTTAATTCTTTACAATTACCAAGCATACCTACTATATCATTTGTTGTAAATGTTTTTACATCAAAAGGAGGCATTGGTTGTGCGGTAGATTGGTTGTTTCCACAAATTATGCTACCGCCACTTTTAATTTGAATAACTAGCTTAGGTTCTTTTAGTTGAACGTTTGGCGATTTTTGTGCAGTAAGTATTAAAGCTGCAGGAATAGCACCCCAATCATCTACTTTGCCGGGTAGAGAATTTTTTACTGTAAAGCTTACAATTTTTATTTGCTGTAGTTGGCAAATGGCTGCAGTACTTATTAAAAAAAGTGAAAGCAGTAGTAGTTTTAGTTTCTTCATACAAAAGTTTTTTGCAACATAAAGATGATAAGAAAGATTTACTGCTTTGAGCCGAATTGTACAGGTGTTGGAATTGATTGTATAGGTGTAAGAATAAAGTTTAAGGTTTAGACGTTTAGGGTTTATTTTCTTCTAATCCATTTTTCAAACCTTGCCATAAACTCCTCTTTACGCCTTGTGGCAACAGGTATTTCTTTTCCGTTTTCTAAAACCACATCGCCGCCGCTGCCTTTTATATATTCCTTTATATAGGTAAGATGAATGATGTACTTGTCATGAATTCGTATAAAATCTCCATCGGGCAATAACCTTTCGTATTCGCCTAGCTGACGACTAACTACTATTTTTTTATCATCTACCAAATAAAAATGTGTGTAATTGCCGCTGCTTTCGCAATACATTATATCGGCAATTTTTACAAATATCAATCCGTTGGTAGTTGATAAGGGAATTTTATTAGGGGCAGCTTGCTTTGAGTTGTGCTCCAAAAGGCTAAATAAGTTTTTGTTAATGCTTTTTTCAGCTATTCTTTTTTCTGCAGTATCAACTGCGGCAATTAATTTATCGGCATTAATTGGTTTAGTAACATAGCCTGTTGCATGACACTCAAAAGCTTCTACAGCATAGTGACTATATGCTGTAACAAAAATTACTTCAAAGGAAATGGGTTCTAATTGCTTTAATAAATCAAAACCATTTAAATGTGGCATTTCTACGTCTAAAAATACAAGCTGAGGTTGTAATTCATCAATCAATAGTAAGCCATTTTTAGCATCAATTTCTGTTGCTAAAACCTTTACAGCAGGGCAATGCATGTTAAGCATATTTTGAAGTAGCTTAATGTTTTTTGTTTCGTCGTCAATTATTATACAACTAATCATGGCTTTAAGGTTAAAGGTATTTGTACAATTATAGTTGTGCCTGTGGCAATATTATTTCCTGCTTTTTTATCAATTATTTCTTGCTCAATTTCATATAACTCTGCTCTTCGTTTAGATATATTCATTCCCTTGCTTTGATACTCAATATGGCGTTTACTTTTTAGTTCGGCAGCTCTTTCTCTTCCAATTCCATTATCATCTATGGTACAAATCAGCTTTTCGTTTTCTATTTTTGCTGATATAGTTATTGTACCTTTTTTATTTTCTAAAAAACGCATACCATGTCGTATGGCATTTTCTACATAGGGTTGTAATAACATCGCCGGAACAAATACTTTTTCTGTTTCTATGGAAGGGTTGATGATTATTTTGTAATCAAATTTTTCATCAAACCTAAGTTTTTCTAATTGTAGGTAATTATCTAAGTAAAGCACTTCATCTTTTAAAGAAATAATAGAAGCATCGGAATTATCAATTGTGCTACGCATTAAGTCGCTAAATCTATCTAAATACTTATCTGCCTGTAAGTAATCTTTATCGTAAATAAAACCCTTAATACTATTTAAACAATTAAAAACAAAGTGTGGATTAATTTGTGCCTTAAGGGCTTGCATTTCAAGTTCTGTCAGTCTTTTTTCGGTAGTAATTTTATCTAAAGCAATTTTTTGTTTGCGTTTATTTTGGCGGTGTTGCAAATAAAGAATTAAGCCAAATGTTGCAAATGCAAAAAATGTCCAAAATACGCCACTTTTCCAAAAAATAGTAGCAATTTTAAATATAACTATTGCTTCAAGTTTACTGGGTTTTCCATCCCTTCGTATAGCTCGGATTTTAATTTTATATGTAGCTGCACTTAATCTCTTTAAATAAATTTTTTCTGTTGCTTGCCAAGCCCCATCATTTACACTAAATTCAAATTGTGGAATAAAGCCAGTTAAA
This sequence comes from Bacteroidota bacterium, assembly GCA_031408315.1. Taxonomy (GTDB): domain Bacteria; phylum Bacteroidota; class Bacteroidia; order Chitinophagales; family Chitinophagaceae; genus Ferruginibacter. The sequence goes on along the minus strand of JANNWD010000367.1, from coordinate 7,094 downwards.
TCAACCCCAGAAAATTCAATATTAAAATTCTTTTGATTATAGTTTAAATAATATTCGCTTTTTAACTCTACTGGAATATCTGTTATTTCTACCTTGGTTATAAATGTTGGAATATCTGTAACAGGTAAACGCAAGTTTGTTGGCATAAAACTTATTCCTTCGTTTGTTGCCATGTAAATAGTACTATCCTGAATGGCAATATCATTTATTTGCTCTCCTACTAATCCATCGGCTGTGCCAAAATAAGTACTTGCATAATTTAATTTGTTGTTGATAAATGTATAATTAATTCTATTAATGCCTTTGTTGGTGCCTAACCATAATTCACCTATTTTATTGCTGTATAAAATTTTACAAATATTACCAGGTAAAACACCCCCAAGTGGTATAGTTGCAATTAATTTATTTTTATATAACACAACTAACGAGTCTGCTCCAAGCCCTATCCACATCAAATTATCCGGCGTACTAGTAATGGTATTTACTTTATACGACATAGCGTTTTTTTGAGTAGTAAGGGGTTCTACTTTTTTATTTTTCCATAAAAATAAGCCATCGTTACTGCCAATATAAATATTGCCTAGTCCATCGGCACCTAAGCTTACTACCCGTTTTAAGATGCTATCTGTAATGCTATTTGTATTTATATTATAGCTATACGCCATAGCATGACCTCCCATTATAAGGGTAGAGTCATTTAATAAAAAAGCAGATTTAGTTGATTTATTTGCATTGCTAATTGTATTAAATGCTTTAGTTATGGTTAGTTTTTTTTCATCAATAAAAAAAGAGCCAGACTGGGTGGATACATAAATGCCTTTTTTGGTATTAATTATTTTTCTTATCCACCCATCTATATTTTTATCTATATTTAAAAATAATTTTTTTACATATAATCCATCATACTTTAATAATTCGCCATTATTATTACCTACAAATACATTTTTTGTTTTTAAAATAGCATTAAAATTTTGTTTAAGGTCGGTGTTGTCTAAGGTTGAAATTCTTTTTTTTTGCACTTTAACAAGCCCTTTTTCCAATGTAGATAGCCATATATTGTCATCTTTATCCTCTAATACATTTCTTACAGGCACACCGTCTATTACCGATATTATTTCGGTTGGCTCAAGCGTATTTTTATCTAGCATATACGTAGTGCCATTAAGAGATGTTATTGAAAAACGTTTTCCTGTTTTACAAAATATCCTAAATTGAAATGGAAATATTTTTTCTTTTATAAATGTAAAATCTCCGGTTGACGAAAAATTATATACCGCAATAGAGTTATTAGCGGCTAAATAAACAGTATTATTTTCAACCTCACTAATCGAAATTTTTTTACCAAATGCGTATTTTAATACTATTTTGTTGTTTATAATTTTACGAATAGTGTCTTCAGAGATTAATAAATAGCAGTTTTTTTGGTACTCTATAATATTGGATGGAATTATTGATTTTAATGATAATGCTTGAGAAAGAGCGAACACCTTTTTTTCTTTACAAATAAAAATATTTCTATCTACGCTACAAAAAGCAATACCGCCAAACTGAAGTACATAGGGCCTGTAGGATGCATTTAAATTAATTTTTTTTAATTCTTTATTTGTTTCTTCGTTTTCGAACCTATCGGTATTTTCATTATAATAACAAGCCGTTCTTCTAAAAGGAATTGCCCATATTAACCCACTACTATCTATAAACATATCCGTTATTTCATTATCGGTTAATCCATCAACGGTGCTGTAATTTCTAAAATTTTTACCATCAAACCTAGCTAACCCGGTTTCTGTAGCAACCCACAAAAACCCTTTTTTATCAATTACTGACCGGTATAGAGAATTGGAAGGAAGACCGTTTTTTGTAGTGTAGGTAATAGTTTGAGTTGTTTGTGCTTTTGTATTTGTAGGTAGTATGCAAAGTGGAGTTAACAATAGGCAAAAAGCAATACACAATAGGCTATTTGAGCAATTGCTTTTAGTTTTTGTAACAGGTTTTTTGGTAAAAAGGTTTTGCATTCTATGTAAATATAAAAAAAGCGAAGCAATTTGTATGCTTCGCTGTATATGCGTTTTATTTCACTGTATAAATGCGGCTATTCTATCAATCTATCTAAGCAACCAAAATCTCTTTTCAAAATATCGTCATACTCATCCGCTTTTTTAAATAGTTTTTCAAACTGTTGCTTTCCGTTCTCGGATGTTAAATCTAAATCGTATAAAATACAGCCTAGTACAATATTTTGTCCGTTACAACTTAAGGTTAAGCCGTTTAATAAATAATTTTGCTGTAATAAAAATTGATACAATGGTTTTATTTTAGTGCCATCAACTGGCATTTGGCACAAAAAAGCATCACCTACTATATAAAAATTTTCGGAGTTGTAAGTAATTTTAATTTTTGCACTTCCTTCTTCTACCTCCCAATTATTTATTCCATTACGGGCTAGTTTTATGTCTTTGCCTAAATTTTTTAAAATATTTTCAATTGTTTTTGCAGTACCTACTAATTCAATTTCCTTTTCGGGCAATTCTGGTAAACTTGCCTCTGTGCCACAGCTTGGGCAATATTTTGAACTATCAATATTGTGTTGGGTAACTAAAAAATCGCAGCTAAAACATCGGGTGCTTGGTGTGCCTTTGTTAGGTGTGTACAATTGCAGGGCTGTACGTAAATAATTTACGGGTAAAGCAAAACCTAAGTTATCACCACCCCGAATTATAAAAGAATTAACACCAATAATTTCGCCTTTATCATTTACCAATGGGCCGCCGCTATTACCAGGGTTTATAGCAGCATCTATTTGTATAAATTTTAAGCCATCTCTTATTCTATCTACTTTACTTATTACGCCTTGTGTGGCAGTATAGTTTAGGCCATAAGGGTGACCAATAGCTACAATTTCGTCGCCATCTTTCATTTGCTCGTAAACGCCAAGCCTAATATCGGGGAGTGTTGCTGTGGGTGGTGGTTGTACAAATGCTAAATCATGTTTTTTATCGGTGTACCATACTCGGCTTACAATTTTAGCAAAGGCTTTTCCTTTTATAGTTACTTCTGCATTATTAGCTACTACATGGTTGTTGGTAACAATTACATCGTATTCTTTTACATAAAAACCAGTACCAGTGCCATTTTGCGTAGCAATTTGTATAATAGCATCTTGATAGTTTTCTATAATTTGTTGTGTTGGCATTATTAATTATCGAAGTTTAAAAATTCAAGTTCGTTGGTAAATGTTTGATTAAAGTTTACCAAATTTTCAAAACGCAGGTTACCCATTTTAAAATCTAGTTTAGGATATTTTTTTCGCCAATTCGTTTGTATGGAATTGATTTTATCAATAATTTCTTCGGAGGAAAACTTATTTTTTTCAGCATGAAAATAAAATTGACTAAATCCTAAAGCCGTAAAATAATCACTATAATTTACTTGCATAAATAATTGAAAAAATTCCGTTAATGGCTTGGGTAAACTATAGCTATATTGACAGTACGAAATGCCATATTCACAAATTTGTTGTGCAATAAAAGGGTAACTATTGTCTCTATACCAAATCATATTATTATTGGCAGCGTAAATAGCATCGGCAATAGTTTTTTGAACTTGTGGCACTACAATAGAAAAAGTACTTTTACTTTTAAATAAATTTCTATAAAAATCAGCCTCAGCAATTAATTGAAATTTTTTATACGCCTCAATCATTACATTGTTTTTTTCAGTAGCAGGCTTTTCATCTTTTGCAAAATATATAATTGGAATTTTCTCTAACTCTGCTTGCAATTGTCCCTCTGGGCATACTAAATAATCTATTTTAAAGGCAAGATTTAATAATAAATACGAAATACCACCACTAAATTTTTCTGCATCTAATGTTCCAATATATTCTAATGTTTGGTTAATCCATTTTTGTGTAAATGTATATTTTACTTGTTTTTCGCTTGCCGTTACTTCTACAATATGATCGGTATCTATCATTTGCAAGCTTGCAAAATCTTGCACTAATAAATCATCTTGCTTATCGGCTTTTGTGGCTAATTCTTTTAACCCATAATACAATTTGTTGGGGCTAGCAGTTTCCAAATCGCTATCAAATCGCATACAAAGGCGTTCACCATCTAAGGCATAACGGCTGTAATACAATGTAAAATTTTGATCAAGTAATCTACGCATTACTGGTACACTAGGTTGTGGCATATTTGCCAAACTAATTTCGGCGGTTATATGTTCATTATCTCCTTTGCCTCTTACAATTTTGCTGCCTTGGTAAATTTCGAAAGAAAAAATATCCCCATTTCTGTTTAGCCTTACATTATCTGCCTCATCATCTTTTAAATAATCAAAAAAAGCATCAATAGCTTGGTGGTGTTTTTTATCTTTAAAAAGAGTATCGGCATCGCCCCATCGTTTTGTTTTTTCTACCGATTTATTATTATCGCTGTATCTACCAAATCGAATTGTAGGATTAATTTCTTCCTTTTTTTTACCCCAGCCAAATAATTTATCTAACATGTTTATTCAATTTTTTAACACTTAATAGCAATTTACGTAAGGTTTATATAAAATTGTTAAAAAATACCGAGTGGTTTTACCTTACTTACTTTTATATTTGCTCAATTAAAGATATAATTTATGAAGTTTATAGTTTCATCATCGGCTTTGCTAAAACAATTGCAACAAATAAGCGGTGTTATTAATGCAAACACAGTACTACCTATTTTAGAAGATTTTTTGTTTGAAATAGAAAAAAATAAACTAACCGTAGTTGCTACCGATTTAGAAACAGTAATGAAAGTACATTTAGATATTGAAGCTAAAGACAGTGGTAAAGTGTGCATACCTGCAAAAATTTTAATGGACTCATTAAAAAATATTCCTGAGCAGCCGTTAACATTTACCATAGATAAAAACTTTGGTGTAGAACTTACTAGCGATAATGGTAAGTATAAAGTAATGGGCGAAAACCCCGATAATTTTCCTAAAGAACCTACAGCCGATGATTCTAATGCTTTTACTATGACGAGTACCGCATTGGTTACAGCTATAAACAAAGCTATTTTTGCGGTAAGCAACGATGATTTACGCCCAGCAATGACAGGTGTATTTTTTGAGCTAGATAAAAAAGGAATTACGTTTGTAGCAACAGATGCTCACCGTTTGGTACGTTATACAAGAACGGATGTAAGCTGCCCACAAAAAGATAGCTTTATTGTACCTAAAAAACCATTAAGCCTTTTAAAAAGTAGCTTACCCGATAATGAAGATGAATTAAATATTAGCTATAACAGTAATCATTTATTTGTAAAACATGGCGGTACCGAATTGGTTTGCCGATTAATTGATGCCAGATTCCCAGATTATAAAGTGGTAATACCAGTGGATAATCCGTATAAAATGACGGTAAATAAAAACGATTTTCAAAATGCATTACGCCGTGTAAGTGTGTTTAGCAATAAAAGCACCAACCAAGTGGCATTAAGCATTACAGGCAGCGAATTACAATTAGCAGCACAAGATGTTGATTTTAGTTTTGAAGGAAACGAACGTATGAAATGCCAATACGATGGCGAAGATTTGCAAATTGCTTTTAATGCAAAGTTTTTAATTGAAATGCTTAGCGGTGCCGATACTGCCGAAATAAATATGGAACTTAGCACCCCTACAAAAGCAGGAATTATAAAACCAACAGAGCAAGATGAAAATGAAGAATTACTAATGTTGGTAATGCCGTTAATGTTAAATAACTAACCCAACTGTATATAAAGATTGATCAAAAACCTCTACATTTTTGCGGAGGTTTTTTATTGTATCAATTTGCACAATGCTACCTTTGATAGAAATAATTTAACGAAATAAATATATGAAATTAGTTACCTACCTAAAAGATAATCACCCACAATTAGCATTTTTAGTAAACGGTGTTTTATACGATATCGATACGGTGAATAATGAATTGCCTAATACTATGGCTATGTTTTTAAATTTTTGGGATGAGTATATGCCCATAGCTATGTCTGCCGAAAAACAAATAAAGGAAGGTACTATGGGCAAAAGAGCTGCAACATTTAATTACAATGAAGCTGAAATAATGGCTCCAGTGCCATTTCCTACTAGTTGTAGAGATGGATATGCATTTAGGCAACATGTGGCTGCGGCTAGGCGTAATCGTAAAGTAGATATGATTGCAGAGTTTGACCAATACCCGATTTTTTATTTTACCAATCACAATAGTATACAAGGGCCTGGTAATATTGTTTGTATGCCAGATCATTTTAAAAAATTAGATTTTGAATTAGAGGCTGCCATTGTAATTTGCAAAGGAGGCAGAAATTTAAAAGCTGCCGAAGCTGATGAATATATTGGTGGCTTAATGATAATGAATGACATGAGTGCCAGAACATTGCAAATGGAAGAAATGCTATTAAACCTTGGCCCAGCAAAAGGAAAAGATTTTAGTACTGTAATTGGCCCAATGTTGGTAACATTAGATGAGTTGCAAAAGTTTGAAGTACCCTGCAAACCAAACCATACAGGTAAAGCATGGAATTTAAATATGAAATGTTGGGTAAATGGCGTACAAGTTAGCCAAGGCAATGTTGCAGATATGGATTGGACATTTGCCGAAATTATTGAAAGGGCAAGCTATGGTGTAAACTTATTTGCTGGTGATGTTATTGGAAGTGGTACAGTAGGTACTGGTTGCTTTTTAGAATTAAATGGAACAGGCAAACTAAATGATGTAAATTATCAAGAACAATGGTTACAAGAAGGAGATGTGGTTGAAATGGAAATAGATGGATTAGGTAAATTAAGTAATACAATTGTGAAGGACGAAAGCAATTTTAGTATTTTAAGTTTGAAGAAAGGTTAACCGCAGAGGCGGAGAGACGCAGAGGGTTTTTTGTTTTTCGCTAGGACTCTACGCCTGTGCGGCAAAATATAATAAAAAAATATGACTCAAGAAAGGTACAAGGAATTAGGGCCATTATTTTAGATTCCTGCATTGTAGTTCATAGAGAGTTAGGGCCTGGGTTATTAGAATCTGTTTATGTATTTGCCCTACTAAAAGAATTTGAAATAAGAAACATTAGAGCGAT
>JANNWD010000366.1:0-1809 GCA_031408315.1 Bacteroidota bacterium | reverse complement strand
AATGATTTATTTTTTCAGCCTAAAACAAGTATGCTTTTTGGCGATGCTAAAAAGGTGCTGCAAGATTTGGTTGCAGAGATAAAGAGTGTGTAGATTTTTCTCTTTGTCATTTCGACGGCAGGAGAAGTCTTTTATTATTTTTTGTATGTCAAGCACTAGTAATTCTATTTAGCTTCACCGGCAGGCAGGCAGGCAGGCAGGCAGGCAGGTTGGCGTCGCATCTATCTGTCTACGCTAGATAGACATACTCTTGTACAGTAAACCTTTATTGAACATTTATCGTAGCGTAAATTTCTAACTCAAATCTTACTCAATAAATGAATTATATTTTATCTCTATTTATACTTTCCTTGCTATCATTAAATAGCCATGGGCAAAAAATGTACTACGTAAATGATACTTCACAAATTCAAATATTTAATGACGAAAGTAAAATTAAAAACGAAAGGATTTTTGAATACCCAAACTCAGAAAGAAAAAATAATAAACCTTACTATCTAGTAAATAATGAAGAAGTTTATACAATTGCCCTATATAATAAGGAGGAGTTTAAAAAAATAATTGTTTATCAACCCAAACAAGCCTTAAAGAAATTTGGAAGCAAAGCAAAACATGGTGCAATAGTAGCTTTTTTAAGAGAGGATTTAAAAGAACCTACTATTGAAATTATATCGAACAAAATATATTACAAGTGTACTATAAATGGCGAAATAAAAGATACGACAAAAGATTACTTTAATATCCAAAAGGGCAAAAATTGTACTGAATTAGATTTAAGAGATACTATACAAAGGCATTTGCTTTACATAAATTTTGACAACATTATTAGAGTTAAAAATCTTGGGGCTGGATGGGATAGGACTTCGATTATGATTTCTGGGGGTTCATTTTCAGGCCATGGCTCTAATCGCATAATTCGAGTAAGCAAAGAAGGATTGGTAAAACTAATAATTAACACATCAACTCTTTATGGCAAAAACAAACAAACGGAGATTATTTGCAATGTAATAAAACTTCCTAAATAAGTGAATTATAGTAAAACCAATAAACGGATTTTTTTTATCCTTTTAACATTTTTTTCGTTGCAATCTAATGCCCAAAACCTTTTTGTCAACCCTAGTTTTGAGGAGCTAAATAATTGCACAGAGTATCATGTAGATTGTGCTGCTGAGGGCTGGTTTAATATACCAGCAATTAATTTTGTTTTAAATAATAGAAAAGCCCCAAAGCCTTTAAGGGGTAATATGGTATTGGTAGTACCAGTAGGTAGTGTGTTGCCAACATTTAATAAACCAAAGTTTGTTTATACTGCATTTTGTTGCCCATTGAAAGTAAATGAAAAATACAAATTATCATTATACTTGAATACGGCAGAATTAAGTTTTAATGGATTAGCATTTTACTTTACCGAAAAAGAGCCTACACAATTTATAGTAAACGGATTAGTAAATAATTCATCCATAATTATTAATACAAACAATATTGATGCTGACTATAAATATGGCTGGAATCATATTTCGGCAGAATATACTGCAACAGGCAAAGAAAGATTTTGTATAATAACCACAGCAGGTTTACCTCCTATTGATTACGAAATGAAAAATTCGATGAACAAAAGTGGCGATGTTTTTTATTGTATAGATGATATTATTTTAAAACCACTGATTCCAAAAAATAATTGTAGCACTTATGATAGCATTAAAAAAATAATATACAATCAAAATTATAGGCACAGCGAAAATGTAAAAGCTTTTCCTGAAGATGTAATTATAAAACCTACCATTCGATTTAAAAATGATACGCTTACTA
>JANNWD010000365.1:0-4304 GCA_031408315.1 Bacteroidota bacterium | reverse complement strand
AAGCAGCAGACTCGTTGTATTTTATAACCTTATCTAACAAAATACCTAGTAAAGCTACTGTTACACAAAAACAACAATTGGTTACTGCCAATATGCTTAGGTATAATGCTGCAAAAACATTGGCTGTATATAGTAAAGATGGCGATATTTTTTTGTACGATGTAAAGCAAGCTAAAGCAAGAAATATTGTAAAAACAATCGATTTTGAAAACAACCCACAATTTTCGTTTAACGATACAAAAATTGTTTACAATCGTAGTCAAAATTTATTTGCTTGGAATATTGCCAGTGGCGAAACAGAGCAGTTAACCAACACACAAACTAGCAATCCATCTAAACCTAAAGAAAATTTAAACCAACAAGAGCAATGGTTAAAAAATGACCAGTTGAGTTATTTTGAAGTATTAAAAGATAGAAAAAATAAAAAGGATCTAACAGAGGCCTTTAATAAATCTTTACCAAAAAATGAGTTTAAGAAAATTATAACTGACGATAAACAATTGCAGCAATTAACTATTTCGCCAGATGGACGATTTGTTAGTTATAATTTGTTTAAAGCCTCTACCAGCAACAAAAGCACCATTGTTCCAAGCTACGTTACCGAAAGCGGTTTTACTACAGATATACCTGCAAGAACAAAAGTAGGTGAGCAGTTGGGCAGCAGCGAATTTTTTATTTACGATAGAGATAAAGACACTATTCTTTCCATAAAAATGAATCAACTACCTGGCATAAAAGATTTACCAGATTATGTAAAAGATTACCCAAAACAATTAGAAAAACGCACTAAAGAAAATGCCGATAGAGCAGTTGATGTAAACAAAATTACTTGGAGTTTAAATGCAAAAAATGCTGTAGTAGAAATTTATAGTCAGGATAATAAAGATAGATGGCTAATGTTGTTAGATGCTGCAACAGGCAAATTAAAATTGCTAGATAGGCAACGAGATGAAGCTTGGATTGGTGGTCCTGGAATAAATAGTTTTGGTAACAATAGCGGTTGGATTAATGATAATGAATTTTGGTATCAGTCCGAAAAAACGGGCTACTCACATCTGTATATTTATGATGTGAATGCAACATCATCTAAACAAATAACAAACGGAAAATACGAAGTACAGCAAGTTGTTTTAAGCAACGATAAAAAATATTTTTATATTACCACTAACGAAATTCACCCTGGCGAAAAGCATTTGTACAAAATAAATAGTGATGGCAGAGGCAAAGAAAAACTAACAAATTTTACTGGCGCCAATAATACAAGTATATCTCCCGATGAAAAAAATATTGCCCTACTCTCTTCTTATTCTACCAAACCATGGGAATTGTTTTTGCAAGAAAATAAAAAAAATTCTGTTGCACAACAAATAACCAACAAAGCACAAAGCGATGAATTTAAAAGCTACAATTGGAAAGACCCTGAAGTGATTACGTTTGCTGCAAGAGATGGAGAACCTATTTACGGCAGATTATACAAACCTGCAAACCCAAGCCCAACAAAGCCTGCGGTAATTTTTGTACATGGTGCTGGTTACTTACAAAATGCACATAAATGGTGGAGTAATTATTTTAGAGAGTATATGTTTCATAATTTATTGGTAGATAATGGCTATACTGTTTTAGATATTGATTATAGAGCAAGTGCAGGTTATGGCCGTAATTGGCGTACAGGCATTTACCGCCACATGGGCGGAAAAGATTTGGAAGACAATGTAGATGCAGCCAATTATTTAGTAAAAAATTTAGGCGTTGATGCTAGACGAATTGGTGTTTATGGCGGCAGTTATGGCGGCTTTATTACACTAATGGCATTATTTACAACACCTGATGTATTTGCCGCTGGTGCTGCGTTACGCCCTGTTACAGATTGGGCTAATTACAATCATGGCTATACAAGTAATATTTTAAACGAACCAGCTACCGATAGTATTGCCTACAAAAAAAGTAGTCCATTTTATTTTGCTAATGGTTTAATAAATAACTTACTTATTTGCCACGGTATGGTTGATGTTAATGTGCATTATCAAGATGCAGTAAAACTACAGCAACGTTTAATTGAATTGGGAAAAGATAATTGGGAAATGGCTAGCTATCCAATGGAAGACCATGGTTTTGTAGAACCGAGTAGTTGGATAGATGAGTATAAAAGAATTTTTAAATTATTTGAAACAGTACTAAAAAAGTAAATTATAATGTTAGAATACAACCCCAAAGATTGGCTTACGTTTATTTTTAAATTTCATAAGTCGGATACCATTAGGCAATTATTACCTATGTTAATTTTAATAGGCATTTATGCAGGAGGTATGGCTTATTTAGAAATTGAGTATTGGAAATTATCCGATAATAGCCACGTAAAAAACATTACATTAATGCATGGCATTTTAAGTTTTGTAATAAGTATGTTATTGGTTTTTAGAACAAATACAGCTTATGATAGATGGTGGGAAGGAAGAAAACTTTGGGGTTCATTGGTTAACAACAGTCGTAATTTGGCTATAAAACTTTCGGCAATTTTACCAAAAGAAGATGTTGAGAATAGAACCTTTTTTAAAAAAATAATTCCTGCGTATGCTTATGGACTAAAGAATCATTTAAACAACGAAAGCACTCGAAAAGAATTATTTGATGATGAACAATTAAATAAAAAAATACAACAAGATAAGCATGTACCCAACCAAGTTGCATTAATGATTTTTAAACGAGTAGAAAAACTTTATCAAGAAAAGAAAATTACAAATGAACATTTATTAATTCTTAATACCGAATTGCAATCGTTTACCGATGTATGTGGTGCTTGTGAACGTATAAAGAATACACCTATACCTTATAGCTATAGTGCTTTTATAAAGAAATTTATCTTTTTTTATGTAATTACAATGCCTTTTGGTTACGTATTTAGCCTAGGCTATTATGTAATACCTGTGGTGTGTTTTATTTTTTATGTATTAGCCAGTTTGGAATTAATTGCCGAAGAAATTGAAGACCCTTTTGGCGGCGATAGCAACGATTTACCTACTGCAAAAATTGCGGCTAATATACATAAGCATGTGTATGAGATATTGTAATTTTCTGCACTACTAAAAATTATTTTATTAAAAAGTGTCTCAACTTTCTTTCCAATGCAGCTCCTCTAATATTTTTTGCAATAATTTTACCTTCAGGGTCTAATAAAAAGTTTTGTGGTATGTTAAAAATTTCAAACTGCAAAGCTACTTCATTACCCCAGCCTTTTAAGTCGCTTACATGCTGCCAAGTAAGACTATCTTGCTTTATTGCAATTTTCCAACTTGTGGTATCTTGATCTAATGATACACTTAATACGGTAAAATTTCTGTCTTTATATTTTTCGAAAGCGGTAACTACATTAGGGTTTTCTTGTCTGCATGGTCTGCACCAACTGGCCCAAAAATCTATCAAAACATATTTACCTTTAAATGAAGCCAAACTAACATCTTTGCCTGCAGTATCTTTTTGTACAAAATTAGCCAATGTACTACCTATTGGATTTTTTTTGGCTTCTTGTACTAACGATTGTATGTAATTAGACAGTGCCGTATTTTTTACATCTGCCTTTAAAAAGTTGTATAACTTTTCAGTTTCAAATACATCTTCAGTAATTTGATTAAAGCGTAACAATGCCAAAGGACTTAAGTAAGATCCAGGACGTTGTATAATAAATTCTCTACATAAAACGGCCGCTCTTTCTGCTCTACCAGAATCATACGATTTTGTTTCGTCAAACACATGCATATAAGGCTCCATTAACATACTAAAATTTTGAAATTCTAAATGACTTAATGAACCCACTACCCCAGCGTTGCCTATAGCATTGCTACTGCCATTAATTTCAACAATACTGTTATCTAAAAAAAGAGATAGATAAGGTGGTTTGTTATCAAACATCAACACCCTAAAATCTGGCTTCTCCATTTTACCCTTAATAGTAAATTTTCCATTCATTACAATGGCATTCATATCGGGTATATTGGTTTGCGGATTAAGTATGGTAACCACAGTGCCATCTTTATAGCCTTTTACACTACCGTTTATTATATAATCTTTACGAGGTTTAGGCTTGCCAATAATTTTTATTTGAGTAGGCTTAGCAGGTTTTGTTGCAGTTTTTTTTTGTGCTACAGAAAAAAATGGTACTAGCAATAGTAAAACTAAATACTTCATGTGTTTCATTAATTGAATGACAAAATTAACTGCTTTGCTGTTAATTTATTCTAAAATTTGTTTAAGAAAGCTTGAAGTTGTTTTAGGTATATCTGTAGCATTTTCAAGGGCTTTTATATAGG
>JANNWD010000364.1:0-7712 GCA_031408315.1 Bacteroidota bacterium | reverse complement strand
CTGGCAATTGGTTATCCATACCATCCATTAATTGTGTAACTCTTGCACTACCACTACCACTAAAACCACGGGTAGTAGGTGTTTTAAAGGTTAATGAAGATGTTGTAACATCAACCCCTTTTAAACTACTCAACACATCGTAATAAGAAACTGCCGGAGCATTTCGTATAGCCGTTGCATTTATTCTTTCGATAGTTACAGGGCTTTCCAAAATCCTCTGCGGCACTCTGCTGGCAGATACCACCACCTCTTGCCCTAAGGCATTTGTAGGCTTAAACTCAACCTGTACTGCCGAGGCGTTATTTACAGTTATTTCTTGCAGCTCATACCCTATTGAGGATATTAATAAAGTAACGGGTAAACTTTTTACATTTAATTTAAAATTTCCCTTATCATCGGTGTACGTTCCCGTAGTACCATCCTTTACAGTAACCGAAACAGCCCCAGCATTTTCTTTGGTAGCACTGTTTCTTACATTACCGCTTATGGTTGTATTTTGGGCTAGTACTGTAATACATAAAATATTAGCCAGCAAAAAAGTAACCAAATAGCTTGTAATTTTCTTCATATTGCGTTGTTTTGATTTTAAATATACGGCAAAATACGTATTGTTATTTTTACTTAAAAATTTTATTTCTAAACATTTGTTGAAATCTAAATATGATACAATTTTAGGCAGATAAAAATATGCAGCTTATTTTAGCAAAATGGCAACATATAACTTCCCCAATCAACTAAATTTTTACCAAGGAAAAGTAAGAGATGTTTATTACCTAAAAAACGATGTGCTTATAATGGTAGCAAGTAATCGAATTTCGGCATTTGACGTTGTTTTACCCAAACCTATACCCTATAAAGGGCAGGTTTTGAACCAAATAGCTGCATACATGCTAAATGCTACTACAGATATTTGTCCAAATTGGCTAATAAGCACACCTGCCCCAAATGTAGCAATTGGTAAAAAATGTACTCCTTTTAAGATAGAGATGGTTATAAGAGGCAACTTAACTGGCCATGCTTGGCGTACATATGCTAGTGGAAAAAGAATACTCTGTGGAGCTACTATGCCAGAAAATATGAAAGAAAATGATTTTTTTCCTTCTCCAATAATTACGCCCAGTACAAAAGCAAGTGAAGGCCATGATGAAGACATTACCCCTACAGAAATAATACAACAAGGTTTAGCCACAAAAAAAGAATGGGAAACCCTTTGCCAATATGCCCTAGCCTTGTTTGAAAGAGGCAAACAAATTGCTGCAAAACAGGGTTTAATTTTAGTTGATACAAAATATGAATTTGGCAAAATTGGTAGCGAAATTGTGTTGATGGATGAGATACATACCCCAGACAGTTCTAGATATTTTTATTTAGATGGATTTGAAGAAAGACAAGCAAAAGGTGAAAAGCAAAAACAATTAAGTAAAGAGTTTGTAAGAGAATGGTTGATTGAAAATAATTTTATGGGTAAAGAGGGGCAAATTGTACCTACTATGACCGATGAATGGATTGATGTTATTAGCCAACGCTATATTGAATTGTACGAAAATGTAATTGGCGAAAAATTTGTAGCCCAAAATTTAAGTGAGCAAGAAACCTACGAAAAAATTGTAGCTGCTCTATAAAAAAATCTCACAGCAAACTGTGAGATTTCAGGATAAGGCCAATGGTTTAATATTATGCAGCCTTTATTTATTATTGATTAGAGTAAAGTAAAGTTTAAAAATGGGGGCATAGAATAGAAATTCAGCCCCGTTTTAATCCAATATCCTATGAAAAACCGATGTAAACATAACATAGATAATCACTCTTTGATGTATCAATTGACCAACACCCTTATTTAGTAGATGAAACCCACTTATGAGTAGATGAAATGTTTTTAAATAGTAAAAAACATTAATTTTACGCCAACTTATGCCTTTTCAACTAACCTACATTTTAGCCGATGATGACGAACTGTATAGAGAATATACACTTCAACAATTAAATACTATTGCCAATCTTGAATGTTTATGCGTTTGTGAAAATGCTATTATTACAAGAGAAAAATTAGAAACACTCCAACCCGATTTGTTAATTTTAGATGTAGAAATGCCTGGACTTACAGGCATACAATTGGCAAAAAGCTTAAAGCAATTACCCTTAACCATCTTTATAACATCGCATACTACTTATGCTACAGATGCTTACGATTTAGATGCTGTAGATTATCTAGTAAAACCAGTAGCACCAGAAAGATTGTTAAGAGCTATAGATAAAGTAAAAGTATTGGCTTCCCTTAAAAAAAACACCCTGCCCGAAGAGGGCTTTCAACGAAAAGATGATGAGTCTTTTTTTATAAAAGATAAAAACACTTTTTTACGTATTGCATTTGATGATGTATTATATGCCGAATCGTTAGGCGATTTTGTAAATATTTATTTGCAAAATGGCGAAAAAAAAATTGCTTTGGTCAGCATGAAAAATTTTGAACAACAATTGCCTCACTCAATTTTTTTAAGGATAAGTAGAACATATTTGGTAAACAAACAAAAAATAACAGCTATTGAAAACGATATGGTACACATTAATAAATTACAACTACATATAGGCAGTACCTATACAGATATTGTTGTAAAAGAAGTTGTAGGAAACCATGCTATTAAACGCTTTATTTAAATACGTTATTAATGAAAAAGATTTTAACCCTAGTTGCTTTTACTATTATTTATACTATTTCTTTTAGCCAACCGCCTCTCAACATTGATAGTCTTCTTCAACAATTTGAAAATGAGAAAGTAGATAGTAATAAAATAAAATTATTAATGCGTATTGGCAATGGTTTTATGGCTACAAATCCTTCTAAAGCTAATGAATATTTTGAAAAGGCGATACCCATTGCTACAAACATAAAGGATAACATAAACTTAGGCAGGTTTTATATTTTAAATGGTTTTTGTTATAGAATTAAAGACAATTTTGATAATGCATTGGATAACTATTTAAAAGCAGTAAAGCTTTACGAAAAAAATAATAATCAAAAAAAACTTGGCCCAGCATACATTAACGTTGCAGATGTTTATACCGATTTAAAACAATACGCTAAAGCATTTGAATATTACAACAAAGCAGAAGTTATTATCTATAATCAAAAAGATAGTTTTGAATTAAGTCATTTATACTTTGCCAAAGGAATTGTGTTTGATAAGCAAGGAAAATCTGATACTTCTTTAGTATATTTTACTAAAGCTTACCAAATTGGTAAAGCACTAAATAACAATCAAGTAATAACAAACAGTTTATCTACCATTGGCATAGCAAATAAAAACTTAGGCAATACAAAAATTGCACTAAACTGTTATGATACTATCAACGCAATTTATCAAAAAAATAATGCCAACCCCGACTTATGGGCATCCCTATATATTAATTATGGAGAGGCATACGCAAAAGAAAAAGATTATACGAATGCTAAAATAGCATTTGAAAAAAGTATAGTTTTTGCTAAGCAAGCTGGTACTATTGATATTGAAATGACTAATTATAAAAGCTTAGCAGAAATATATGGGTACAAAAATGATTTTAAGAATGAAGCTTATTTTTTAAAAAAATATTACACATTAAAAGACAGTTTGTACAATACAGATACAAAAAATAAAATAACCCAATTAGAAGCAGACTATCAAATTGAAAAAAAGAATATTAGTTTAATTAAGCAAGAAGCTGAAACAAGCAAACAAAAAAATCAACGAAATATATTTATTTTGATAGCTATTGGTGCAGGTATTTTACTTACAGGGCTAAGTTTTTTTTATACTAAGATAAAAAAGCAAAACGCATTACTACACCAACAAAACGAACAAATAAATAAACAAAAAAATGAGCTACAAACACTTAATCATGTAAAGGATAGGTTGTTTAGTATTATTAGTCATGATTTACGAAACCCGTTAGTAACCTTAAAAAGTTATTTATCACTTTCGGATAATTCTACATTAACTGAAGAAAAAAAAGAAGTATTTAAAAAACAAACGCAACAAGCTGTAAGCCAAACTAGCAGTATGTTAGATAACTTATTGATATGGGCAAATATGCAAATAAAAAACACCAAACCTGCTATAAAAAATATTGAATTAGAAGATTGTATTGACGATGCCATTGGTGCAACGAAAGCTCAAGCAACACAAAAAAATATTTCGTTTATAAAAAATATTGATGCAGCAAATGTCGCCGCTGATTTTAATATTTTAGAAATAGCCTTACGCAATATTATTACCAATGCTGTAAAGTACAGTAATGTAAATAGTAAAATTAAAATATCTACCAATACTAGTAAGGACTATACTTTTATTAGTATTAAAGACCAAGGTGTTGGTATGAGTAAAGAGAAAATTGAAGAGTTATTACATAGTGATATTGAGAGCACAACTGGTACACAAGGTGAAAAAGGTAGCGGCTTGGGGTTATTCTTAGTAAAAGAATTATTACAGAAAGTTAATAGTACTTTATTAATTGAAAGTGAGGTTGGTGTAGGAAGCAATTTTACTATACAAATACCTACATAGCAAAATTATTTTTATGCTTTTGGGAGTGTAAAACTAAATATGCTTCCTTTACCCACTTCGCTTTGTACAAAAATTTCGCCACCATTTTTTGCTAAAAATTCTTTGCAAAGCATTAAACCAAGACCAGTACCACTTTCGTTAGCAGTACCTTTTGTAGTAAAATAATTATTTCCAAATAATTGGCTAATATTTTCTTTGCTAATGCCAATGCCAGAATCTTTTATGGACACTTTAACCAGTTCATTTTTTACTTCAACAGCTAAGGATACTTCACCTTTTTGTGGTGTAAATTTTATTGCATTACTTAAAAGATTACGCAATACCAAATCTATCATATCCTTATCTGCATAAATATAAATAGATGAATCAATTTTTGCTTTGAGGTATACTTGTTTATTTTCGGCTTGCAAACGCAATAAGTGTTGTGTTTCTTTTATCATGCTAGCCATATCAATTAATTGTGGATTTATACAAGCCCCCTCCATTTGGCTTTTTGCCCATTGCAATAAATTTTCCATAAGGCTGGTTGTGTAGTTCAAATCGGCTAAAATATCGGGTACAAGTAATTTTATTTCATTGCCAGGCAAATCGTATTGCTGCATGCTTTTAAATAAATTGCGTAATCCATAAATTGGTGTACGCAAATCGTGGCTTATAATACTAAATAATCTATTTTTAATGGAATTTAAGTCTGTTAATTGATTAGTTTGCTTCTCTAACAAAAGGGCTTTGGTTTCTATAATATTACGTTGCTTTTCTACTTCAATATTTGTTTTATGCAAAGCTCTATTGGCATTAACTATTCCAAATTGGTAATCTGTATTTTCTTTTTTTATGAAGAATAATCCTAAAAATATAAAAGCAATAGAGAGGAGATGATTAAACACAAAAAAAGTAAAATTTATAGTTTTTAATACAAATTGATAGTTGTTATGTAATAAATAAATACCAATATAACAGCATATAGATATTGTGACAGAAAATAAAATATGTTTTATATTTTGTAGAAAAAAAACAGCTAAAACTCCATAAAGAATAAAAAATAATTCAAGACCAACATCTATATTACCAACATAAACTAATGCTGTTAAAAACGGATACATTATAAAATACCATAGCATAGCTATTTGCACTTTACTATAATAATTAAAAAGTAAAACTATACCGCTTATAAATGCAGGTGAGCAGGCTACAATCCAAGCTAAAGGTGGTAAATAACCACTATTTAAAAGACCAGCAATAGGAATGAAAAAGCCAGTAATAAAAGCAAATAAATTTAATAAATTAAATATACCCATTCTACGCTTTTCGGATTCATCCATTTTTGGCGTAGTTCCCAGTGACCCAATATGAAAGAAAAATTTATTAACTTTTGTAGAAATAGAATTCATTCTTTTTGATTTTAAAAATAAAAGCTATTGGGGGATTTGTTACTACAGATTTAATCCTAGATTAATTAGAATATTTGTAGCAACATTTTCAATTACGTAATTACTTGATGCTTAGTTTTATATTATTTGAAAAAAATAAATAGTTGACTATAGTAATGTATACACGTTAAATTTTTTTGAAACGCTCAATCGCTATTTAACCTTGGTCGTAACCGATGCTTGCTTTTATTAAAAACTTGATTGCCTTTATCAATCCCTTTTCGTAATTCTTTTTGCTCATTTAAAGGCAAATGATAAATAGTTTTACATTCTTCGGTGCAGCAACCATTAAATATTTTTTTACATTCCTCACACTGTATAAAAAGTAAATGACAGCCATCATTTAAGCAATTGGTGTGTGTATCAGCTGATTTGCCACATTGGTGGCATTTTGCAATTATATCTTCTGTAATTCTCTCTCCTAACCTATCATCAAAAACAAAATTTTTACCAATAAATTTACTTGGCAAGTTTTGTTGTTTAATTTGTTGAGCATAGTTAATTACGCCACCTTCTAAATGAAAAACATTTGTAAACCCATTGTGCAGCATATAAGCACTAGCTTTTTCACAACGAATACCGCCAGTGCAATACATAATAATGTTTTTATCTTTTTTATCTGCCATCATATCAACAGCCATTGGCAAGTGAGTATGTAAATAGTTTTCAATTAGCATCTTTTTATGCAAATAGTACTAACGAAAATTTTTATGCTATTGGGCATTTTGAGCATCATTTTAATGGATTGCTAACTAACAAAATCCCTTTATTTAAAAAATTAAATTGGAATTTGGTAGCTGGTAGCAACGCCTTCTATGTAAATAAAAACAATAATTATATTGAAGCATTTGTAGGGATAGAAAATATTTTAAAAATATTTAGGGTTGATTATGTAATGGCTTACAAAAACGGAACTGTGGGTTTAAACGGCTTTAGAATAGGGCTTGGCGGTATTATTGGAGGTGGAGTAAAAATGAATAATAGTGGTAGAAATCGTTCTGTAAATATTAGTTTATAATTTATTCACCGCAGAGAAGTAAGAAAGCGGAGTTTACGCAGAGAGAAATAAAATTCTTTGCGTAAACTCTTTTAACTCATTCTCTCAGTGGTGAAAAGTATTTCTTTCTCCAAATATCATCTCACTTTTTTTTTAATATTTTTTTTATCTTTGTTTAAAATTTGGTTTGCCCCGCAAGCATCCAATCATTAAAGGTTTTCCGACAATGTCGGAATCAAATTAAAAAGTATGCCACCATTATACAATCGCCTAAGCCAGGCAGAGTGTAAAGAATTATTATATAAAGAAACATTCAAAAGAATTACACTTTCTTTTTATCAATATTTTGCCATAGATAATCCAACAAAATTTAGAGATGAGCTTTATAAAAATTTTGATGCTTTAAACGTATTTGGTAGAATTTACATTGCAAATGAAGGCATTAATGCACAAGCAAGTGTGCCAGAAGAAAATTTTGAAACGTTCAAAAATCATCTATATTCAATTCCACAATTAAATAATATTAGATTAAATATTGCAGTAGATGATGATGGCAAAAGTTTTTGGATGCTTAAAATAAAAGTACGCCAAAAAATTGTTGCCGATGGAATTACCGATGAAAATTTTAGTATGGAAAACAAGGGCAAATATGTAAATGCCCAACAAATGAATGAATTGCTAAAAGATGAAAGTACGGTAGTTATTGATATGCGTAACCATTACGAATATGAAGTAGGACATTTT